>JASFQX010000168.1:0-5212 GCA_050115215.1 Chloroflexota bacterium | reverse complement strand
AAGGCGAAGGCCGTCGCCAGCGGCCCCGAGTAGAGCACGGCCAGCGCCGTCGGCAGGTTCCACTCGACGGTGCCCAGGCTCTCGCGCTCGAGCAACAGCATGAGGGCGACCATGGGCACGAGGGCCACGAGCAGCTGCCAGATCTGGGTGTCGAAGGGTGTGCCGCGCCAGGGATGCAGGCGCACGTGCACCAGGGCCAGGGCGCCACCCATGGCGCCTACGACGAGTAGCAGGCTGCCCAGGAGCGCGCCCTCGCCGGACCAGTCGATGGCCGCGGGATTGAGGAGCAGCACCAGGCCGACAAGGCCCAGCACGAGGCCGACGGCCTCGCCACGGGTCGGTAGCGTGCGTGCCAGCAGGGCCATGACCGGCACCACCCACAGCGGGATGGTGTAGGCCAGGATGGACGAGCGTCCGGCCGGGATGTGCGGCAGCGCCAGGTTCATCATGGTGATGCCGAGGGCCACCGCCAGCAGGCCGTAGCTGAGGATGATGGGCCAGTCGGGCCGTGCAGGACGTTGCAGTCGGCCGGTCGCTGCCATCAACCCGGCCAGCACGACGATGCCGCCGAGCAGTCGCAGCACGCCATAGGTGAACGGCGGGATCGTTTCCAGGCCCACCTTGACCACGACCCAGTGGCTGCCCCAGATGACGACGAGGCCGAGCAGGAGCAGCCAGGCCCGTGTCATCGACGCTGCAGGCTAGCCGGCCGATGAGGTGGCGCCGTAGGTCAGCGCCGTGTCAAAGGCAGCCTCGATGTTCTGCGGGGGCACGAAGGCCTGGATGTTGTGAACCGTGGCGAAGACGAACCCGCCACCAGGGGCGAGGTCGTCGATGCGTCGCTTGACCTCGTCGCGGACCTCCTCGGGCGTGCCGAAGGGCAGGACCTTCTGCGTGTCCACGCCGCCGCCCCAGAAGACGACGTCGTTCCCGTAGGTCCGCTTCAGGCGGGCGCTGTCCATACCCTGTGCGCTGACCTGCACCGGGTTGATGATGTCGACGCCGATCTCGATCAGGTGCGGAATGAGCTCGAAGACGGCGCCACAACCGTGGTAGAAGAGCTTCGCTCCAGTGCGCGACTTGATGGCTTCGAACAGGCGCTTTTGGCGCGGCTTGATGACCTGCACGTAGGAGTCGGGGTTGATCATCCACCCCTGCTGGGTTGACACGTCGTCCCAGAAGGTGAAGACGTCGATGAGGTTGCCGACCTGGGCCAGGTAGCGGTCGACCGACTGGATGTAGATGTCGGTGATGCCATCGACCAGGCGGTCGCTGAAGGACGGCTCGGTGAGCATGGCCATCATGAACGGCTCCATGCCCATGACCCGGCAGGCCTGCTCGAAGATGCCACCGCCGATGACGCCCGAGCCGACCAGGGCATAGTCGGTCGTGGCTCGCAGCTCCTCGGCCCGTGCCTTCAAGCCGGCGATGAGCTCGGGCGGGTCGGGCTCGGGCCACCGATACGCCTCGAGCGCAGCCTCGGTCGTCCCGGTGATGGGGAAGTCGACCCAGTCGTAGTAGAGCGGCTTGTCCTTGGGCATGCGCATCTTGGCGCCCCAGCGATCCCACATCGCGTAGTACTCGCCCTCATCGACGATCTCGACGCCCTTCACGTGGGCCGGCGGCAGCTGCACCATGCGCGTGTCGACACCGAAGCGGGTGAGGACGTCCTCTCCCACGTAGGGCAGCTGCTGGATCTCGTCGTAGACCACGATCTCCTCCTCGGGCAACCCGAGGTGCTCGCGCAGGGGCTCGTAGGCGGCCCGGGTGATGGAGGTCACGACGGACGAGCCCAGGTCGACGGGGACGCGGTCGCTCTCCCGGTGATCGAGCGCGGCGAGGATGCGTTCGCGTGGCGTCATCGGTCGATGAAGGCGTAGGCGGCGGCCGGGTTGGCCACCAGCATCTGCTGTTGGGCCGTCTCATCCAGGCCGCGCTCGGCCATCATCGAGGCGAACCCGTCGACCAGGAAGCTGATGCCGGGCGTCCCGCCATAGGCCTGCCAGTAGCCCTGCCGCGAGGCGTCGAGCCCGAGCATGACGTGGCCAAGCAGGCCATCCTCGGCCAGCCACTCGAGGATCTGGAGCGTGCCGTTCGGTCGCTCCTGCCAGCGGAACGCCTGGTCGTACTCCACCCGCGCTCCGCTCCGGGCCAGCTCGCGATGGTAGCCGCGGTCAACGACCTTGTCAGTGTGGGAGAGCGTGACGTGGGCCAGGTCGGCGCCGTGGTCGGAGAGGAAGCGGACCTGCTCGAGTCCACGCTGGCCGTGCTCGGTGTGGGTCAGGATGGGCACGCCTGTCTGCTGCTGCGCGAGCGCCGCCGACTCGAAGACCGCGGCATCACGGGCCGTGGGAAAGAGCTCCGTACCTCCGACCTTGACCGCGCCAGCGCGGATGTCGGTCCGCTCCACGATGGGGCAGAGGTAGTCGTTGCGGTCGATCCCCTCGAGGACATCGGCCGCGAACAGGCCTGCCATCGCCTCCGGGTCCAGCCGGTGGCTCCAGTGGATATCTTCGTACCAGCGGGCCTGATGGAGACCGGTCGAGGCCACGATGTTGATGCCGCTGCGCCGACTCACCTCTGCCAGCCGCTCCGGGTCGCGGCCCAGGCAGCCGGGCATGGCGTCGACCACCGAACGCAGTCCCTTGGCCTTGGCCAGACCGAGCTCCTCGACTGCCTTGTCGGTGTCGACGAGCAGGAGGTCGGGGTACATCTCGACAGCCCGACCGCCGATGATGGTGATGTGGTCGTGGGCGTCGGTCACGCCCAGATCTGCTGGCGGGATGTCGCCCAGGACGGTGCGGACGAACGGCACGAGGCCTCCTCTGGCTGGCGAACTCAGGTCGAGTCGAGGGTGGTGGTCTGGTCCATCGACAGCATCGCGCCATCGGCCAGCAAGCGGGTTCGTAGCACCTCGAACGATAGCGCTCGGGGTTCTCCCGCGCCGGCAGCGGAGAGTGCCGCGGCGGTGCCCGCGGCTTGGCCCATGGCCATGCACTGGGCCATCGACCGGACGGAGGCCTGGGCATCGTGGGTCGCGCTGAAGCAGCGGCCGCACATGAGCACGTTCTGGCCATCGCGCACGAGCAGCGTGCGGTAGGGGATGCCCACGGTCTGGCCGTCGGGCAGGTACTGCCAGCGCGTGTCGGCGCCAGGATGATGGTCCTCCAGCGGCGCGCCCGACATCCCGATCTGATCGTCGAACGTGCGCGCGCTCATGACGTCCTTACCGGTGAGCCGGTAGTCGCCATAGACGCGTCGCGTCTCACGCACCCCCACCTGGCTCGAGAGCGCGACCAGCGAAGCCTGCTCGTAGCCGGGTACCTGGTCGTGGAGGAAGCGCGCGTACTCGTAGGCCTGCCGGCGCCCGGCCATCTCGGCCTCGGTGATGAACCACGGGTCGGTGGTGTTGATGAGGCCGTCGCTGGTCTGGCGGGTCGACTCGAGGCGGGTCATGACCGTGGCCATCATGCCCTCGACGGGCGTGGCGTGGTCGGAGCCCTCGCGGCGGGGCAGGTCGTACTCGCCCGACTCGGCCGCCTTGCCCATCAGCGCGTGCATCTCGGCGGTGCTGATCGACTTCCGGCGCGCGAGGTCGACGTTGACCATGCGGAAGGTCGTGGTGAGCGTCTGTGCGGGGTCGACGGAGCCGGCCAGCTCGTAGCCGAAGCCGGCATGGTGGCTGAGGTCGGCGTCGCCCGAGGCGTCGACGAAGACCGCGCCCTCGATCCGGCGCAGCCCGGCCTTGGTCGCCACCAGCAGCTCTTCCACGTGCCCATCCCGGACGGTAGCCTCCTGCAGGAACGCATGGAGTAGCACCCGTACGCCGGCCTCGGTGGCGAGCCGCTCCCAGGCCAGCTTGAGATGCTCCGCGTTGTAGGTCACGCCGGTGCCGGCGCCGTAGGTGTTGGGGCGCTCGACGACCGGGCCCAACGCACGCAGGGCGGCGACGACGTCATCGGCCACGCCGCCGACGATCTTGGTCGGACGGCTGCCGGGGGTGTAGAAGCCGTAGAAGGTATCGAGCACGGCCGTGCTGTTGCCGCCCATGAACGGCAGCTTGTCGATGAGTACGACATCGGCACCGGAGCGGGCCGCCGCGATGGCGGCGCTAGCCCCGGACGAGCCCGCGCCCACGACGACCACGTCGGCGGAAGCGAGCAGGGGCGGTCGAGCGATCGTCTCCATCGGTCGTGCCACTGTACTGCCGTATGATGCCAGCACGCTGCCAGCGGCTGCGGCCGGCAGGCGGAAGCGACGAGGATGACGCGCGGTGACCATACCCAGGCAGGATCCCAACGAAGCACGGCGAGAGCGCACGGCCGGTCTGGCGACCGTGCTGCGCGAGCGCATCCTCGTGCTCGACGGTGCCACCGGCACGTTCATGCAGGGACTGGGCCTCGAGGAGGCCGATTTCCGCGGCGAGCCCTTTGCCGATCACCCGCGCGACCTCAAGGGCGCCAACGACCTGCTTTGCCTGACCCAGCCCGAGGTCGTGCGCGTGATGCACCGCGGGTACCTCGCAGCCGGTGCCGACATCATCACCACCAACACCTTCAACGCCACCCGTGTGTCGATGAGCGACTACGCCCTCGAGCCGTGGGTGGGGGAGATGAACGAGACCGCCGCCCGGCTGGCGCGCGAGGCGTGCGACGAGGCCGAGGCGACGGACGGGATCGCCCGCTACGTGCTGGGCTCACTGGGACCCACCAACCGCACCGCCTCGCTCTCGCCCGACGTCAACGACCCCGGGGCGCGCAACGTCTCGTTCAGCGAGCTGGCCGAGGCCTACCTCGAGGCCGCCCGCGGTCTGCAGGCCGGCGGCGCCGACATCATCGCCGTCGAGACCATCTTCGACACGCTCAACGCCAAGGCCGCCATCTTCGCGCTCGAGACGCTGTGGGACGAGCTGGGCTACCGCCTGCCGCTCCTCATCAGCGGCACCATCACCGATGCGTCGGGCCGGACCCTCAACGGGCAGACGGTGGCGGCCTTCTGGAACACCGTCCGGCACGCGCGGCCGTTCGCCGTGGGCCTCAACTGCGCGCTTGGTGGCGAGCAGCTGCGACCCTACGCCCAGGAGCTGGCGGGGCTGGCCGACACGTTCCTCTCGCTCTACCCCAATGCCGGGCTCCCCAACGCCTTCGGCGGCTATGACGAGACGCCCGAGCACACCAGCGGCGTCCTGGGCGGCCTGGCTCGCGACGGTACC
>JASFQX010000167.1:0-5213 GCA_050115215.1 Chloroflexota bacterium | reverse complement strand
CGGGGCCATCGCCGCCGGCGACTACCTCAAGGAAGAGTACGGCGCGCGGATCGCCGCAGCCGAGGCGCTGGAGTGCCCGACCCTGCTCTACAACGGCTTCGGCGAGCACAACATCCAGGGCATCGGCGACAAGCACGTCCCGCTCATCCACAACGCCATGAACTCCGACTTCATCGTCGACATCAGTGACAGGGCCACCGACAACCTCACGGCCCTCTTCAACACCGAGGTCGGCCAGGCCTACCTGCGCGACGAGATGGGCGTGGCCGAGGCCATCATCGAGGCGCTGCCGTCCTTCGGCTACTCCTCGATCTGCAACATGCTCGCGGCCATCAAGGTATCCAAGCAGCAGCAGCTGGGCCCGAAGGACGTGCTGGCCACGGTGGCCACCGACGGCTTCGAGCTCTATTCCAGCGAGCTCGAGCCCATCATCGCGCGCGACCACGGAGGCGACTTCGATCGGGCGGCGGCGGCCAGCGTGGCGGCGTCTTACCTCACCGGCGCCAGCACCTCGGACATGCTCGAGTGCACCCACGAAGACCGGCTGCGCATGTTCAACCTCGGCTACTACACCTGGGTCGAGCAGCAGGGCGTGTCCATCGAAGAGTTCAGCGTGCGTCGGAGCCAGGACTTCTGGGTCGAGATGCGCGAGATCGTCCACCGGTGGGACGACATGATCGAGGAGTTCAACGCGGCGGTGGCCGCGTGATGACACCCGCCTCGCGCCTCGTGTGCGCGGGCTGCGGTGCGGAGGTGCCGGCTGACCGGCCCATCGCCTGGGCCTGTCCCGCGGCGGTGCCCGGTGACGACATCGATCACGTGCTGCGGCGCGTGATCGATCCGGCGTCCGTGGCCAGCCACGCCGACGCCGAGCCCAGCCCCAACCCGTTCGTGCGCTACCGCCATCGCCTCCACAGCTACCACGTGGCCCGCGAGGCGGGCTGGAGCGACGAACGCTATCTCGACCTCGTGTACGGCCTCGACGAGGCCATCGCCGAGGTCGATGGCAGCGGCTTCAGGATCACGCCCGTGGTGCGTTCGGCCGCGCTCGATCGCGAGCTCGGCTTCGGGCCCGAGGGGGGCGTGTGGGTCAAGGACGAGACGGGCAACGTCTCGGGCTCCCACAAGGCCCGCCACCTGATGGGCGTGATGCTGGCCCTGCACGTAGCCGAGTCAATCGGCATCGCCGACCCCGATGCGCCACTGGCTATCGCTTCCTGCGGCAACGCGGCCCTGGCCGCCGCGGTCGTGGCTCGCGCCGCTCGCCGGCGCCTGCTCGTGTTCGTGCCTCCTACTGCCGAGCTCAAGGTGGTCGAGCAGCTGGAGGCGCTGCATGCCGAGCTCGAGGTCTGCGAGCGCGAGCCGGGGCAGTCGGGCGACCCCACCGTGCAGCGGCTGCTGGCGGCCATCGACGACGGTGCCGTGCCCTTCACCGTGCAGGGCAACCTCAACGGGCTCGCCATCGAGGGCGGCGAGACGCTGGCCTGGGAGCTCATCGACCAGCTGCCCGACGATGCCGCCGGACTCGACCGCCTCATCATCCACGTCGGTGGCGGGGCCTTCGCGTCCGCCGCCGCCCAGGCCTTCGAGGAGTCGGTGGCGGCCGGACGCACGCCGCGGATCCCCGTCATCGACACGGTGCAGACGGAGGGCGGCTACCCGCTCCGACGCGCGCACGAGCGTGCCCTCGAGCACCTCGACGTGCCGACCGGAACGCCGGTCGAGCCCGACCGGGTCGCCGGCGCCATCTCGCAGGCGGTGCACCACCGATCGGACTACATGTGGCCGTGGGAGACCGAGCCGGTCTCGCTGGCGCACGGCATCCTCGATGACGAGACCTACGACTGGGCTGCCGTCGTCCGTGCCATGCTCATCACCGGCGGTCGTTCGATCGTGGTCGACGAGGCTACGCTCGAGGCGGCCAACGCCCTGGCACGACCCGATGTCGGGATCGATGCCTGCTACACCGGAACCGCCGGCCTCGCCGGCCTCATCCAGCTCACCCGCGACGGCGTCGTCCGCCCCGACGAGACCGTGGCAGTGATCTTCAGCGGCGTGCGACGAGAAACCGACGCCCCCAGTACCCACCAGCAGGAGGAGAGAAACCCCCGATGAGAAGCTTCAAGGGCCGCGACATCCTGTCCCTGAAGGACATGACCCGCGACGAGTACCTGCGCATCTTCCAGGTCTGCGACGACCTGGCCCCCATCGCGCGCGACCGCCGCAACACCGACCTCCTGGCCGACAAGACGCTGCTGACCGCGTTCTACCAGCCATCCACCCGCACGCGCCTGTCGACCGAGGCCGCGATGCACCGCCTGGGCGGGCACGTGCTCGGCTTCAGCGACGCCAAGATGACCCGCGCCGGCGACTTCTACATGGAATCGCTCAAGGACACCTTCCACATGCTGGAGTACTACGGCGACGTCATCGCCATCCGGCACTACCAGCAGGGCGCGCCGCACGAGGCGGCCAAGTGGTCTTCCGTGCCCATCATCAACTGCGGCGACGGCTGGGGCGAGCACCCCACGCAGGTGCTGACCGACCTCTACACCATCTGGAAGGAGAAGGGCACGCTCGACGGGCTCAAGCTCATCCTGGTCGGCGACATGCGCATGCGCACGATGCACTCGATCCTCTACGCCATGTCGCGCTTCGACATGGAGGCCATCATCATCGGCCCCGAGGAGATGAGCCTGCTGCCCGAGTTCAAGGCCGAGCTCGACGAGCGCTCGACGTACTACCGCGAGGTTGGTGACATCCGCGACGTCATCGGCGAGGCCGACGTCATCTACATGGAGCCGGTGGTCCAGGCCGACTACACCAAGGGCCGGGTGGACGAGAAGGACGCCGAGAAGGGCCTGACCCCGGTCGAGTACCGCGTCGACCTCAAGCTGCTGCACGAGAAGGCCAAGCGTGATGCCTTCGTGCTGCACAGCCTGCCGCGCATGGACGAGCTGACGCAAGACGTGGACGAGACCCGCTTCGGCCGCTACTGGGTGGAGGCCTTCAACGGCGTGGTCATGCGCATGGCGCTGCTGACGCTCATCCTGGGCAAGGCCGAGTAGGAGACCAGAGATGCAGACCGGACTCCGTGGCCGCGACCTCATCGCGCTCTCGGACTGGACCAACGAGGAGATCGAGACCGCGCTCGACGTGGCCTTCGAGCTCAAGCGCAAGCGGGCGCTGGGGGAGCGCCACGCCTACCTGCTGGACAAGACGCTGGCCATGCTCTTCTTCTTCAGCAGCACGCGCACGCGTGCCTCGTTCGAGGCCGGCATGGCCCAGCTCGGCGGGCACGGGATGTTCATGGAGAGCCGCACCACGCAGATCGCCCACGGCGACACGGCCACCGAGATCGGCGAGATCCTGGGCCGCTACAACGACGGCATCGCCATCCGCCACGTCACCCCGGGCGAGGGCAACGAGTACATCCGCGCGGTCGCCGAGGCCTCGCGCGTGCCCGTGCTCAACATGCAGTGCGAGATCTACCACCCCTTCCAGATCCTCGCGGACCTGATGACGATCATCGAGAAGAAGGGGCAGCTCAAGGGCCAGTCGATCACCATCAGCTGGGCCTACGCGTCCTCCTACCAGAAGCCGATCTCGGTGCCGCAGTCGCTGCTGCTGGCCGCGACCCGCTTCGGCATGGACGTCAAGCTGGTCCATCCGCCCGAGTTCGAGCTGATGCCGCAGATCATGGACGAGGCCAGGGCCAACGTGGCCAGGGCCGGCGGCGCCTTCGAGCAGCTGCACGACTTTGACGCTGGCTTCGACGGTGCTGACATCGTCTATGCCAAGTCGTGGGGCGCCCACACGCTGGGCGTCTCCGACGAGGAGGGCGCCAAGATCGGCGCCAAGTACACCGACTGGATCTCCGATGAGCGGCGCATGGCCATCACCGCGGACGACGCCATCTGGATGCATCCGCTGCCGGCCGACCGCGGGGTGGAAGTGGCCGACGCGGTCATCGACGGGCCTAAGTCGGCGGCCTTCGACGAGGCCGAGAACCGACTCCATGCCCAGAAGGCCGTGATGGCCCTGACCATGGGCTGAGGTACACGGGCCACCCGGCGTCCGAGCTCGTGCGGGTCACTTGGCAGCCGCGAGAGAATCAGTGGATCGGGGACGGCGCACCTCATCACCGCGTGGCCGGCGCCGCATCGCCTCGCACCGAGCAAGGGGGGCTCGACGATGGTCGTGGTCGAACGCACGCAACCGCCGCAGGCGGAGCACGTCATCAAGGAAGCGGCTGAGGCGCCGGCGCGCGACCTGCCCGGCTCCGAGGCGTCGACGCTGCGTCGGCGCCTCGATCAGCTCGAGGACTGGCTGGCCGGCTACCCGGACACGCTACCGGTGCGCCTCGTGCACCGGGCGCCGATGCTTCTCTGGAGACTGGGCCTCGGCCGCATCGAAGGGGACGTCGTCCTGACGACCAGGGGCCGGAAGACCGGGCTGCCGCGCCACATCGTCATCGGCCCCACCAGGACCGATGGTCGCCGGTATCTCTGGAACCCGTATGGCGAGCGGGCACACTGGTACCGCAATCTCGTGGCGGACCCGATCGTCACGATCCAAGACCGCGATAGTCCGTGGACGGCACGCGCGGTCCATCCCGCCGACCACGACGAGGCGGTGGCCCTGTATGCGAATCTGGGGCGCGACGTCGGGCGGCGCTTCCATCTGTACCTCGCGCAGCTCGGGGTGGAGGACAGTCCCGAGGGCTTCGCTCGGGACATCGAGCGAATCCACGTCGTGCGCCTGGACCCGGTCGATGGGCCGGGACCGGCGCCGCAGCCGGCAGACCTGGCATGGATCTGGCCGGTGGCCGGCGTCGGCACAATCGTCGGCACGATCGTTGCGCGCCGCCTGCGCCTCGCGGTCGCCGGTACGGTCGCCGTCGGCGCGGCCCTGGCCGCACTTCGAGGTCGTGAGCTCATCGATCGACTCGCCGAGCTGACCATCTCGCGGCCCGCCGGACCGATCGGCCGGATGCTCTATCGGGACGCCACGTCCATGCACGGTGAGGGCTGGCGCATCTGTCACCAGAAGCTCGCACTGAAGCCCCAGGACCGGCTGCTCGATGTCGGCTGCGGCGGCGGCACGTTCCTGTCCCAGGCGCTCCAGACGATCGAGTCGGCAGCGGGCCTCGACCATAGCCCCGACATGGTCGAGCTGACGAAGGCGAGCAACGCGCAGGCGGTGGCCGAGGG
>JASFQX010000166.1:0-5214 GCA_050115215.1 Chloroflexota bacterium | reverse complement strand
CCAGCCAGGCCCCGATACCAACCATCCTGGACCCGGTACCACCCCGCCCAGCTCCACCACGATCGTGGCCTTCGCGCCTGAACGGCGCGAACGGGTGAAGCAGATCATCAAGCTGCGCCACGTGGTGCGCGTCGAGGACCTGAAGGCGGAGCTGGGCGTCTCCACCGCGACCATCCGACGCGACCTGCACGAGCTGGAAGAAGCGGGTGAGATCCGCCGCGTCCACGGCGGAGCGGTGAGCATCGACCCACGCCCCATCGAAGCCCGCTTCGAGGCCAAGGCCGCCGAGCACCGGGAGGCCAAGCGCCGCATCGCCGAGCGGGCTGCCGCCATGGTGGAGCCCGATTCCAGGATCTACGTCGATGCCGGCTCCACCTGCCTGCAGCTGGCCAGGCTGCTCGCACCGCGCACGGACATCACGGTCGTCACCAACAGCCTGCCGGCCATCAACGAGCTGGCCGGTCAGGGTCCGCGCCTCATCGTCATCGGCGGCGAGCTGCGCGCCCTCAGCCAGGCGCTCGTCGGCCCGCTGAGCGCGAAGGTGCTCGACGAGCTCTACCTCGACCGCGCGTTCGTGGGGACGTTCAGCCTCTCGCTCGACGCCGGCCTGACCACCACCGACCCTGCCGAGGCCTTCACCAAGGAGCACGTCCTCTCGCATGCCCGCGAGGCGGTGCTGCTGGTCGACGGCTCCAAGATCGGCAGCCGTTCGTTCGCCCACGCGGGCCGTCTCGACCAGATCGACGTCGTCATCACCGACGCCGAGCTGGACGAGGAGGCCGGCACCACCTTCGAGCACGCCGGCGTCCGCGTCCTGGTCGCCTGAGGAGGATCGATGACCGCAACTCGCACGCTCTACCTCTCGGACATGCGTCCGGAGTTCGAGCCGTTCACCATCCAGCCGCCGGAGATCAAGGGCTTCCAGTACAGCGGTGACCTGGCCTACGAGCTACGCAGCCACCACCTCGACCACAAGTCCTCCGTCGACCTCTTTGACGACATGCTCGCCATCCGCGAGGTCGAGGAGATGATCGTGCGCCTGCGCTCGGGCGGCTACGAACCGTTGCAGGGCTTCGCCTATCGCGGGCCCACGCACGTCTCCATCGGCCAGGAGGGCACCGCTGTCGGCGCCTCCTCTGTACTGGGCATCACCGACCGCATCTCCTCCTCCCACCGCGGCCACGGCGACGCCGTGGCCAAGGGCTTCAGCGCCATCCGCCAGATGGATGACGAGCAGCTCAAGGCTCGGGTGCCCCGGAGCAAGGCCAAGGATCACGCAGGCCTCCTCGCCGATGCGCTCGAGGAGCATGTCTATCGCATCATCGCCGAGCTCTTCGGCAAGGACGAAGGCTACTGCGCCGGCCGCGGCGGCGGCATGCACATCGGCGACTTCAGCACCGGCCACCTGGGCGCCAACGCCATCGTCGGCGGCTCGGTGCCCATCGCCACGGGCGCAGCCATGGCCCAGCGCTACCTGCAGACCGAGGACGTGGTCGTCTGCTTCGCTGGCGACGGCGCCTACGCCAACGGCGTGGTGCTCGAGTCGCTGAACTGGGCCAGCCAGTACCAGTGGCGCAACTTCCTCGCCGGCGACAAGGCCTACGGGCTGCCCATCGTCTACGTCATCCAGAACAACCACTACGGCATGACCCACCGCACCGACAACGAGGTCATGGGCATCCCCGCCCTGGCCCAGCGCGGCGCCGGCTTCGCCGAGGACGGCATGCACGCCGAGGTGGTCAACGGCATGGACGTGCTGGCCGTGCGCGATGCGGTCACGCGCGCCACCAAGCTCTGTCGCAGCGGCGAGGGCCCGGTGCTCATCGAGGCCTCCACCTACCGCTACTACGGGCACTCCCTCTCCGACCCCCGCAACGAGTACCGCACCAAGGAAGAGGAGGAAGCCTGGAAGGCGGTCGACCCCATCGAGAACCTGGGGCGCCAGCTGATCGAGAACAAGATCCTCGACGAGGCGGGTCTGGCCGAGATCAAGCAGGCAGCCGCCGAGCGCAACGCCAAGGCCGCCAAGCGCGCCGCCGAGGCCACCGACCCCGCGCCCGAGGACGTGCTCAAGTACATGTACGCGGGCACCTCCACCGACACCGTGCCCGAGCAGTACGCCAAGCCGACGCTCTACGACGACCGCCCGGCGGTCAAGCTGACCGACGCAGGCATGCTCCAGCGCGACGCCCTGCGCGAGGCCATGTTCGAGGAGATGGAGCGCGACGAGCGGGTCATCTTCTACGGCGAGGACGTGGCCGACTACGGCGGCGCCTTCAAGGCCAGCAAGGGTCTGATGGAGCGCTTCGGCCGCGACCGCGTCTTCAACACCCCCATCAGCGAGGCCGCCATCATCGGCACCGGCGTGGGCGCGGCCATGGCCGGACTGCGGCCGGTGGTCGAGCTGATGTACATGGACTTCGCGCTGATGGCGTCCGACCAGATCGCCAACCAGGCAGGCAAGTGGCACTTCATGAGCGGTGGACAGACGACCGTGCCCATGGTCATCCGCTGCTCGGTCGGCGCCGGCAAGGGCTACGGGGGTCAGCACAGCCAGTCGCTCGAGTCGCTGTTCACCCACCTGCCCGGCCTGGTCGTGGTCTATCCCTCCTCCGCGGCGGATGCCAAAGGCATGCTCAAGTCGGCCATCCGTTCCGACGACCCGGTGCTCTTCTGCGAGAGCCAGGGCCTGTATGCGGCGCGCGGCCCGGTGCCCGAGGGTGAGCAGCTCGTGCCCATCGGCAAGTCGGCCCTCGTGCGCGAGGGTGGCGACGCCACCATCGTGGCCTGGGGCCCGGCCGTGCCGGATGCGCTCAAGGCCGCCGAGCAGCTCGCCGGCGAGGGGGTCGAATGCGACGTCGTCGACCTGCGCACGCTGGTGCCGCTCGACATGGAGCCGGTGCTGGCCAGCGTGGCCAAGACCGGGCGCTGTGTGGTGGCCGCGCAGGCCATCCTGAGTGGCAGCTACGTCAACGAGGTCGTGGCACGGGTGGTCAACGAGGCCTTCGATGACCTCGATGCGCCGGTCGCGCGGATCGGTGCCGCCAACGGCATCAGCCCGCAGGCGGAGGGCCTCGAGGCGGCCTTCCTGCCCACGGCCAGCGATATCGCCGACGCTGTGAAGGGACTCATCTGATGGCCAACCCCATCCGCATGCCGATGCCCGGCCAGATGACCGAGGAGTGCACCGTGCTCCAGTGGTTCAAGGCCGAGGGTGACACGGTCTCGAAGGGCGACCCGCTCTTCGAGATCGAGACCGACAAGTCGAACATGGAGATCGAGGCCTTCGACGAGGGCACGCTGCTGCGCATCGACGCGCTCGAGGGCGCGACGGTGCCGGTGGAATCGATCGTGGCCTGGATCGGCCAGCCCGGCGAGGAGCTCCCGGAGCCCGCCCCGGCCGAGCCTGCGCCAGTGTCAGCTCCGGCGGCACCGTCGGCGCCCGCCACCGAGGCTGCGGCGACGCCAGCGCCAGCGACAGCGGCGGAGCCTGGGCCGGTGTCAGCCCCGGCGGCACCAGCCCCGGCGGCCACGGCCGGCGGCAAGCTCAAGATCAGCCCGCGCGCCAGCCGCGTCGCCGCCGAGCTGGGCGTCGATCCCCGCACGGTCAGCGGCACCGGTCCGGGCGGTCGCATCGTGGAGCGTGACGTTCGAGCCGCGGCCGAGCAGGCCGTTCCAGGCCCGGCAGCAGCGGAGGTCGCGGCCGCGCCACCCTCCCCTGCAGGGGCTCCGGTGGCCGCACCACCAGCGCCGGTGAACGTCGACGGCGAGGGCGAGCCGCTGAGCCGCATGCGCCAGACGATCGCCCGCCGGCTGACCGAGAACACCTCGGTACCGACGTTCACGGTGACCGTGGCGGTCGACATGACCGACCTGCTGGCCTACCGGGCGCAGCTCAAGGCGGCGGGCTCCGAGATCAGCGTCACCGACTTCATCCACGTGGCCGTGGTGCAGGCGCTCGGAGAGTTCCCCCTGCTCAACGCCTCCACCGACGGCGTGCGGGTCTGGCGCCACGAGCACGTCCACCTCGGCGTGGCCGTGTCGGTGCCGGCCGGCCTGCTCGTGCCGGTCGTGCGAGAGGCGGACATGCTGAGCGTCAAGGGCCTTCACGACAAGACCGCTCAGGTCGTGACCGCGGCCCGAGACGGGGCGCTCACTCCGGATGCCCTGACAGGCTCCACCTTCAGCGTCTCCAACATGGGCATGTTCGGCGTCGAGCAGTTCACGGCCATCATCAACCCCGGCGAGTCGGGCATCCTGGCCGTGTCGAGCGTGTCCCCGGAGGTCCGGCCGCACGGTGGCGGCATGGCCGTTCGCCAGATGATGAGGATCACCCTCACGGCCGACCATCGCCTGGTCGATGGCACGATGGGGGCCGATTTCGCCAACGCCGTCAAGCGTCGCCTCGAGGACGCCGACGGCTTCCGCAACCAGGTGCCGATCGGCTAGACGGCACCTCTCCGACCCCGTCCTCCTCCCTGCCGGCGGCCGAGTCCCTCCTCTCGGCCGCCGGTTCCTCTTCTCGCTTCAGGCACCCGGAATCAGGCGTCAGGTGCCTCGGCCGCCGACGCGACCGGCCCGGGCGTGTAGGCCTGGGCCGCCTCCACCGCCACCGGCTCGAACCGAGAGGTGTCGACCATGAAGATGTCGTGCCCGCCGTCGACGTGGCTCGACACCCACACACCGCCGTCAGGGGCGAAGGACAGGTCGTCGTCACCGCGAATGTCGAGGCGGGTCCACGTCTGGCCATCGAAGACGATCCTGTCGCTGTAGTCGGACCGGTCGGACCGCATCGGATCGTCGGCCCAGAGCCGCATCCAGACACGGCCGTCGGGGGCAGCCTGCAGGCCGTAGGGCGACCCGTGCCCTTCGCCCAGCGTCGAGGGCAGGTTCCAGGCGGCCCACGAGTCGCCGTCCCAGCGCGCGAGATGTGCTCGCGCGTGGTCGTGGTCGGGGACCAGCACCGCCCACAACGTGCCGTCTGCGCCAACGTCGAGGGCGGTCACGGCGATGCGCTCGTCGCCCTCGAATGGGGTGACCTCCGCCCAGCCCTGGCCGTCGAAGCGGGTCAGCCCGGCCGGACGCGCGTCGCGGTCGGTCAGCCCGGCCCACACGCTCCCGTCGGGCGTGACGCCGATGCCGGTGATCAATCCCTCGCCGAACGGCAGCGTGAAGGTGACCCCGAGGTCGTCGATCGACCAGGACTTCCAGGTC
>JASFQX010000165.1:0-5215 GCA_050115215.1 Chloroflexota bacterium | reverse complement strand
CCGCGAGCCCGGCCCCGGCCTCGTCGACCCCAGCCTCAGCCAGCGCGCCGGCCCCGGACGAGTCGACGACGGCAGCCGCCGCCACGCCGGCCACGGACGAGTCGACGACGGCTGCCGCTGCCACGCCGGCCACGGACGAGTCGACGACGGCTGCCGCTGCCACGCCGGCCACGGACGAGTCGCCGCCAGCCGAGCCGGAAGCGGCGCCCACGCCGCCCAAGACCAGGACCGACGACGACTAGTCGCAGGCCGGCCGGATGCCCGGCCGGCCACAGCCGGTGACGTGCAGACATGAGTGAGCTCGTGGAAGGCGGAAGGTCTGTGGCGCCCGAGCCACAGGTCGCAGCTGAGCCGGGTCCGCCCCCGGACGCGTCGACGATGACGCTCGTCGACCACCTGGCCGAGCTGCGCCGCCGCATCGCCATCGGCGTGGTGGCCATCGTCATCGGCAGCGTCATCGGCTTCCTGCTGGCCGAGCCCATCATCAAGCTGCTGCTGACCCCGCTGCCCGACGGCGAGGTCGTGTTCCTGACCGTCGGCGGCGGCTTCTTCGTCTATCTCAGGGTGGCGGTCATCGTGGGGGTCCTGCTGGCCCTGCCCGTCGTGCTCTACCAGCTGTGGGCCTTCGTGGCCCCGGGCCTGCTGCCCGAGGAGCGCAATGCGGCGCTGCCCTGGATCCCCATGACCGTGATCTTCTTCCTGCTGGGTGCGATGGTGGCCTGGATCACGCTGCCCTACGCGGTGGGCTTCCTGCTCGGCTTCCAGATCGAGGGTTCGCTGACGGCGTTGCCGAGCGCGGAGGCCTACTTCAGCTTCGTGACCATCATGTTCCTGCTCTTCGGGCTGGTGATGCAGTTCCCGATCGTGCTCGTCTTCCTGGACCGGCTGGGGGTCCTCAACGTGGACCAGCTGCGCACGATGCGTCGCTACGTGCTCCTGGGCCTGGTCATCTTCGCGGTCGTGGTCACGCCCGGCGGCGACCCCATCAGCCCCATCGTGCTGTCGGCGACGATGTACGCGCTGTACGAGCTGACCATCTTCCTCATGCAGCGCCGCCGGCGCAGGAGCGTATCCGATGCCTGATCAGCTGCCGCCGGCACACGGGCCCGGCAACCAGCACGTGGCCATCATCACGGGCATGTCGGGGGCCGGCAAGACGGCTGCCAGCAAGATCTTCGAGGACCTGGGCTACACCGTCGTGGACAACGTGCCGGCCGAGCTCCTGCGCGACCTGGCGGAGCTGGTGGCCACCCGCCCCCGCCGCTACGACCGCGTGGCCATCGTGCTCGACGTGCGGGCCGGTGATGCACCGATGGCGCTGGGGGCCGCCCTGGGCGCGCTGCACGGGCGCGGCATCGAGCCCCAGATCGTGTTCCTCGAGGCCAGCGACGAGGCGCTGGTCCGGCGCTACTCGGAGACGCGCCACAAGCACCCCCTTGACGACCGGAACGACGGGGTCCAGTCGGCCATCGCCCGCGAGCGCATCATGCTCGACGACATCCGCGAGATGGCCCAGACCACCATCGACACCTCCGGGCTCGCCTTCAAGCAGCTGCGCGAGCGCATCGTCAACGCCATCGGCGCCCAGCCCGGACCGGAGCAGCTCTCGCTGCAGGTCATCTCGTTCGGCTTCAAGTACGGCGTGCCGCTCGAGTCCGACCTCGTCTTCGACGTGCGTTTCATGGAGAACCCGTTCTACCGGCCCGAGCTGCGTGAGCACTCGGGTCAGACCGAGCCCGTGCGCGAGTTCGTCCTGGGCCAGCCCATCACGGCGGCCTTCCTCGACCACCTCGACGCCTTCTTCGGCACGGTCATCCCGGCCTACCTGGAGGAGGGCAAGACCCGCCTGACCATCGCCATCGGCTGCACCGGCGGCTTCCACCGCTCGGTCGCCATCGCCGAAGCGCTGGCTTCGCGCCTGGAGGCGATGCAGCTGGGCCCGGTCAGGGTCTGGCACCGCGAGCTCGAGCGCCAGCGATGAAGGTGACGGGGGGTCGCAGCCGCCTGGAGATGCTGCGGCGCTGGCTGCGACCGGGGGTCGGCATCAAGCGCTGGCTGCTGCTGATGTTCCTGGGCCTGACCATCCTGGCCACGGCCGGCGCCATGCTCATCCGCATCCTCTTCCTGGAGGTGCCCGCCGACAGCCTGCTGGGCCGGCTGTTCGAGTTGATCAGCCTCAACTTCCTGCCCGACCCGCTGCGGCCCATCATCGTCCTGGCCGTCGGCGTGGCCGTCTTCCTCTACGGGCTGTGGCGCCTGCTGAACGTGCTGCTCGAGCCGTTCCCGGCGCGACGCGAGCCGCTCGTGGAGCTGGTGTACCAGAAGCGCTCGCTGGCTCGCGGGCCGCGTTTCGTGGCCATCGGCGGCGGCACCGGCCTGTCGACGCTGCTGCGCGGGCTCAAGGAGGTCAGCAGCAACATCACGGCCGTGGTCACGGTGGCCGACGACGGCGGCTCCAGCGGCAAGCTGCGGGCCGAGCTGGGTGTGCCTCCGGTGGGCGACATCCGCAGCTGCATCGCGGCCCTCGCCGATGCCGAGCCGGCGATGGGCAGCCTGATGCAGTACCGCTTCCCGGCCAGCGAGGCCGACCCGGGCGTCGCCGGCCACGCGCTGGGCAACCTGCTCATCGCGGCCATGGCCGATATCACCGGCGACTTCGAGGAGGGCGTGCGCCAGTCGAACAAGGTGCTCGCCGTCCGGGGCCAGGTCGTACCGGTGGCCGCGGAAGCGCTCAGCCTCCACGCCGAGCTGGCCGACGGCACGACCCTGGAAGGACAATCGCGCATCGCCCGCTCGTCCGGCATCCGGCGCGTGTGGCTGAGCCCGGCCAGCGTGGAGGCCAGCCGCGAGGCCGTGGAAGCCATCGGCGATGCCGAGCTCGTGGTGATCGGCCCGGGCTCGCTCTACACCAGCCTGCTGCCCAGCCTGCTGGTGCCGGGCATCCGCTCGGCACTGGAGGCGACCCCGGCATTGCGAGTGTTCGTGGCCAACGTGGCCACGCAGCTGGGCGAGACCGAGGGCTACACGCTCTCGGAGCACATCGCGGCGCTGTCGGCCCACGGCGTCGGCCACCTCGCCGACGTGGTCCTGGCCAACGACGACACCAGCGCGCGCGTGCCCGAGGGCTACCCCGCCGAGCCAGTCCGGATCGACATGCCCCGCACCGTGGGCGACCGACCCCGGCTGGAGCTGGCGGCCGTGGTCGACCCGGCCAACGCCCACCGCCACGACCCGCAGCGCCTGACCGAGGCGCTGCTGCGCCTGCTCGAGGAGCGGCCGCTGCCCCGCCAGGCGGCGGCGGCGCGCAGTGCCTGACCGCTCGGCCGTGGCCGGAGCGCGCGAGCGCGAGCTGGTCCAGGCCATCCGCGCCGAGCTGGCCGCCATCGATCCGCCGCGCGGCTGCTGCCGGGCGGCCGAACGCGCCGGGCTGGGAGCGGCGGCTACGGGCCAGGCCAGGTCACCGGTGGTGGCGCGCCTGGCGGTGCGCCTGGGCGACGATGCGGTACGCCTGGCCGACGATGCGGCGGGCGGGGACGATGACGGCCTTGACGGCTTCGACTGGGGCGCCGCGCGCGATCACTGCCGCGCGGCGTGGCTCCGCGGACGCTTCCTGGTCGCGGGCTCGCTCAGCCTCGGCGCCCGCGGGGCCCACCTCGAGCTGGTGGTGCCGCCGGACGAGGGTGACGGCCTGCGGCAGCGGCTGGACGAGGTCGGCTTTCCCACCTCCTCGCGCGTCCGGCGCGGTCGCACGGTGCTGACCAGCAAGCGCACCGACACCATCCTCGCCTTCCTGCGCTTCTGCGGGGCCGGGGCCAGCGTGCTCGAGATCGAGTCCCGGCTGGTGATGCGCCAGCTCCAGGGTCATCTCAACCGGGTGCTCAATGCGGAGACCGCCAACCTGGAGCGGACGGTGGCCACCAGCGCGCGTCAGATCGCGCTCATCGAGCAGCTCGAGGCCGAGGGCCGGCTGGGCCAGCTCTCGGCGGTGGACCGGTCGGTGGCCCGCGCCCGGCGCGACGCGCCGGAAGCCTCGTTCACGGAGCTGGCGGAGGCGCTCGGGCTGTCCCGGGCGCGGGTCCAGCGCGCCTTCGGCCGCATCGAGTCGGCCGCCGCCACTTCGGCCGCGGGCGGCGAGTAGGATGGGCGCATGCGACCCGTCATCATCACTGCCAACTGGAAGATGAACACCACCCCTGCCGATGCCGGCCCGTTGGCCGCCGACATCGCCGCGGCCACCGACGTGGCCGGCATCACCCGCATCATCTGCCCGCCCTTCACCAACCTCGCCGCCGTGAAGGAGGCGCTGGCGGGCACGGGCGTGCTGGTCGGGGCCCAGAACGTGCACGGTGAGCCCAAGGGTGCCTACACCGGCGAGGTCTCGGCCGACATGCTCAAGGGGCTCGTCAGCTGGTGCATCGTGGGCCACTCCGAGCGCCGCCGTGACCAGTTCGAGTCGGACGAGCTGGTGGGCCACAAGATCGTGCGCCTGGTGGAGGCCGGCATCAGCCCCATGATGTGCTGCGGCGAGCAGCTCGAGGAGCGTGAGGCCGGCTCGGCCGTGCCCACCGTGCGAGCCCAGGTCAAGGCCGCCCTGGAGACGGTCATGGCCGCGGGGTCCGGGCTGCCGTCCGACCTCGTCATCGCCTACGAGCCGGTGTGGGCCATCGGCACGGGCAAGACCGCCACCGGCACCGACGCGGCCGAGATGGCGGATGCCATCCGTGCCACCATCGCCGACCTTGCCGGCGCCGAGTTCGCCGGCACCGTGCCCGTCCTCTACGGCGGCTCGGTCACCGCCGACTCGTTCGCCGAGTTCATCGACGAGCCCTCCATCGACGGCGCGCTCATCGGTGGCGCCAGCCTCAAGCCCGACCAGATGGCGGGCATCGCCGCGACCGCGGCCGAGGCGGCAGCCGCGCGCGCCAAGGCCTAGCCCAGGACCCCGCGCCCCTCGCGCACCACGGCCCGCAGCCGACGTGCTCCGGGCAGCCCGCTGAAAGGGGGTACCACCTCGTGACCACCCGGACCGAGCGACCCTGCCCGGTCGTGCTCATCGTCGTCGACGGCTTCGGCTACGGGCCCGACCCCGAGGCCGACGCCATCGCTGCCGCCGACATGCCCCTGTGGCGGGCGATGCTCGAGACCTGGCCCAACTCGCGGCTGGACGCCTCCGCCCTCGCGGTCGGCCTGCCCGAAGGCCAGATGGGCAACAGCG
>JASFQX010000164.1:0-5223 GCA_050115215.1 Chloroflexota bacterium | reverse complement strand
CCGGCGGGTCGAGCTGCTCAACGGGCTGCTCATGAGCCTGCCGGGGACCCCGGTCATCTACTACGGCGACGAGATCGGCATGGGCGACAACGTCTACCTCGGCGATCGCAACGGCGTGCGCACGCCGATGCAGTGGTCGTCGGACCGCAACGCCGGCTTCAGCACGGCCAACCGCCAGTCGCTGTACCTGCCGGTGGTGACCGATCCCGAGTACCACTACGAGGCCGTCAACGTCGAGGCCCAGCAGGCCAACCCGCAGTCGCTGCTGTGGTGGATGAAGCGGCTCATCGCCCTGCGCAAGAAGCATCCCGCCTTCGGGCGGGGCACGCTGCGCTTCCTGCACCCCGAGAACCGTCGCATCCTGGCCTTCGTGCGCGAGCACGAGCGCGAGACCATCCTCGTGGTCGCCAACCTCTCGCGCTACGCCCAGTGGACCGAGCTACCGCTGGCGGACCATGCGGGTCGTGTCCCGGTCGAGCTCTTCGGCGCCGTGGATTTCCCGCGCATCGGGTCCGATCCCTACATGCTCAGCCTTGGTCCACACTCCTTCCTCTGGTTCCGCCTGGCCGCCGGACCGAGCACCGCCGAGCAACCGACGAGCGCCGCTGACCTGCCCGAGCTGGCCTGGCGCGGCGACCTGGCGGAACGCCTCCGACGCCACAACGACGAGGTGGCCGACGTGCTCCTGCGCTGGATGGTCACCCACCGCTGGTATCGCGGCGGCACCCATCCGGTCGCGGGCGCACGTGTCCTGGACGTGCTCCAGCTGCCGAAGACACCCTCGGCCGTGATCGCCTTCCTCGAGGTCCGCTACCGCGACGCCGAGCCGGCGACCTACGTGCTGCCGCTGATCACCGACCAGCAGCTGGACGCGGAGGCGGTGCTGGCAGCCACTCCCGAGGCGGCCATCGCCCGACTGGTCGATGAGCGCGGCTCCACCATGCTCATCGACGGCACGGTCGTGCCGCAGGTCTTCGAATCGCTCCTGCGACTCATCGTCGACCGTCGGCGGGTCAAGGGAGCGGACGCCCAGCTGATCGGGCGGACGCTGCCGAGCCTCAAGCCGCACCTCGCCGGCACACCCGCGACCGACCTCCGGGCCGCGCCCATCGGAGAGCACGTGACCACCTCCAACAGCAGCGCCGCCTACGGCGACAAGCTCGTGCTCAAGCTCTATCGCGTGCTGGAGGATGGGCCGAACCCCGACGAGGAGCTGGGCCGCTATCTCGCCACCGCCGGCTTCGCCAACGTGCCCCGGGTGCTGGGCACGGCTGCGATGGCCGGTCCCAAGCGCAAGGCCACCATGGCCCTGCTGCAAGCCTACGTGCCCAACGAGGGCAACCTGTGGGAGTCGATGCGCGACCTGGTCGGTGGCTACCTCCACGACGCGGAGGCCGAGACCGAGCCGCCGGAGCTGGCCCCGAATGGCGACCGCTTCTTCCTCGACATCGCAGCGCAGGACCCGCCGCCGCGCATGGCCGAGCTCATCGGCGGGCCGCTGCGTACGGCGCGCGTGCTGGGTGAGCGCGTGGGCCAGATGCACATCCTGCTCGCGGATGCGGACCCGGGCGACGTGGACTTCGCGCCCGAGCCGATGTCGCCCTTCAACGTGCGCTCGCTCTACCAGTCGGTGCGACGTCGGGTCAGCGATGCCATGGAGCTGCTGGAGGACCGGCACGACGAGCTGCCCCTGCGCGACCAGGAAGCCGCTCGCGTGGTGCTGGAGTCCTCCTCGCGCGTGGATGCGTTGCTGGGCGACCTTCGCGAGCTGGCCCCCGGCGGCCGGCGCATCCGCGTCCACGGTGACCTGCACCTGGGCCAGCTGCTCGACACCGGCAACGACGTGGTCATCATCGACTTCGAGGGCGACACCGGCCGGCCCCTGAGCGAGCGTCGCCTGAAGCGTCCGGCGCTCACGGACCTGGCCAGCCTCGTGCGCTCCTTCCACTTCGCCGCGCATTGGCCGCGGGTCGAGCGGGAGCTGTTGAGCGAGGACGTGGTCGAGCCCGACGGGCTGGCCGCCTGGTCCACGGCCTGGTTCCAGTGGACCGCCGCGGCCTGCATCGCCGGCTATCGCGAGGCGACCGCGGGGACCGACTTCAACCCAGCCGACGATGACGCCTGGTCGGTCCTGTTCAAGTGCCTGCTGGTGTCACGAGCCTGCGACGAGCTGACCTCACGGCTGGGCTCGCGCTCGGACTGGCTGGGCATCCCCCTGGCCGGGCTGGACGAGCTGTTGGGCGGCCCCCGCGACGCGTCGGCCTAGCCGCGCGCACCTGCGGTACGATCGAACACAGCCCGACCACCAGCGGGCTGCCGCCCGACGCCTCTCGGCCGATCCTGCGAGCCGAGGGGCCGATTTCGATCAGGAGCGAGACGACATGTGCGCAGACACGCGCGCCGCCGGCAGCGATGAGGCCGGCGTCGCAGCCAACGAGGACGAGCTCGAGTTCCAGGCCCCCGCGAAGGGCTCGGCCACCGAGCTGCTCGATGCCAACGCACATGACGCGCTGGACCCCATGCGCCACTCGGCAGCGCACGTCATGGCCGAGGCCGTCCTGGATCTCTTCCCGGAGGCGAAGCTGGGGATCGGACCGGCCATCAAGGACGGCTTCTACTACGACTTCGATCTATCTCGCGCCCTCACCCCCGAGGACCTCAAGGCCATCGAGCGGCGGATGAAGAAGTCGGTCGGTCGCAACCACCCCTTCGAGCGCCGGGAGTGGGACCCGGATGAGGGCCGGGCCATGCTCGAGGCCGCCGGCCAGAGCTACAAGGTCGAGATCCTCGACGACCTGCGCCTCGACGCGGAGCGGAGAGGCGAACCGGCGCCGCCGGTGTCGACCTACACGCACGGCCCCTTCACCGACCTCTGCCGCGGCCCGCACGTCGAGTCGACCGGCAAGCTGGGCCCCTTCAAGCTGCTCAAGGTCTCCGGTGCCTACTGGCGCGGCGACGAGAAGCGACCCATGCTCCAGCGCATCTACGGCACCGTCTGGAACACACGCGAGGAGCTGGATCTCTACCTCTGGCGACTGGAGGAGGCACGCAAGCGCGACCATCGCCGACTGGGCGTGGCCCTCGACCTCTTCAGCTTCCATGACGTGAGCCCCGGTTCGGCCTTCTGGCACCCCAAGGGCCAGCGCCTGTGGCGGACCCTCGAATCGGCGGTGCGCGAGGTGCAGGACCGTCGCGGCTACCAGGAGGTGAGCACGCCCATCCTGGTCCACAAGAAGCTGTGGCAGCAGTCGGGCCACTGGGACCACTACGACGAGAACATGTTCAAGCTCGAATCCGAGGAGCAGGTCTTCTCGCTCAAGCCCATGAACTGCCCCGAGTCGACCATCATCTACCGCACCCGGGTGCGATCCTACCGGGACCTGCCCCTGCGCTACTCGGAGTTCGGCCGGCTCCACCGGAACGAACGTTCGGGCACGCTCTCAGGGCTGACCCGCGTGCGCCAGTTCATCCAGGACGACGCGCACTGCTACGTCCGGCCGGACCAGCTCGACGAGGAGATCGAAGGGCTCCTGGGCGAGGTCACGGAGGTCTTCTCCTGGTTCGGGCTGGTGCCGCGCTTCTCGTTCGCGACGCGCCCGGACAAGGCCCTGGGGGACCCGGCGCAGTGGGAGCACGCAGAGCGCCTGATGCGGGCCGCGCTCGAGCAGGCCGGGGTGGAGTACACGCTCAAGCCCAAGGACGGCACGTTCTACGCGCCCAAGATCGACATCTATGTCGATGATGCCCTCGGCCGGGAATGGCAGATGGCGACCATCCAGGCCGACATGATGATGCTGCCCGAGCGCTTCGATCTGACCTACATCGACGAGGACGGCCAGCCGCGGCGGCCGATCGCCGTGCACCGGGCCATCTACGGTTCCTTCGAGCGCTTCATCGGCATCATCACCGAGCACTTCGGCGGCGCCTTCCCGCTGTGGTGCGCACCGGTGCAGGCGGTGGTGGTGCCGATCGCCGACCGCCACCTCGATGCCGCCCACGAGCTGGCCGATCGACTGCGCGCCCGGAAGCTCTTCGTCGAGGTCGACGACAGCTCCAACCGCATGCAGAAGAAGATCAAGCTGGCCCAGGACCAGAAGGTGCCCTACATGCTCGTGCTCGGCGATCGAGAGGTCGAGAGCCGCACCGCTGCGCCACGGACGCGGTCGGGCGAGCAGCTCGACCCCATCGGCTGGGACGAGCTGGCGGAGCAGCTCGCGACCGAAGCGCGGGAGCGCCGGGTGACATAGCCCGGTGGGGCCGGGTGGCGGCGCTCTCCATCTGACCTGGCACGATCGCTGACCCGAGGCCGGCGGCAGGCCGAGGTCAGGCCCTGTGCTATAGTCCGCCCGCGACCCGTACAGGACGTGGCGCTGCGCCGCGCGCTGTGCGGGACGACTGATGGAACCAGCGATAGCGTGAGGGAACAGCCTGAGCAAGGACCTGCGTGTTAACGAGATGATCCGCATCTCCCAGGTGCGCGTCATCGATGAAGAAGGGAACCAGCTGGGCGTGATGCCCACGCCGAAGGCCCAGCAATTGGCGCAGGAGCGCGGCTTCGACCTCGTCGAAGTCGCACCCATGGCTAGTCCGCCCGTCACGCGCCTTCTCGACTACGGCCAGTTCAAGTACGAGCAGGCCCGCAAGGAGAAGGAGGCCCGCCGCCATCAGCGGTCGGTCGAGTTCAAGGAGGTGCGCCTCCGGGTCAAGATCGGCAAGGGTGACTTCGACACCAAGGTCAAGCGTGCCATCCGCTTCCTGGATGACGGTGACCGGGTCAAGGTCACGGTCCAGTTCCGTGGCCGCGAGGTGAGTCACGCTTATATCGGCCGGGACCTGCTCACCCGCTTCGCCGAGCAGGTGGCCGAGCACGGGAGCGTGGACCGCGCGCCGGTGCTCGAGGGTCGATCGATGTCGATGATCCTGACCTCGACCGCCAGGCCGGCAGCTCAGCCGGAGAGGCAGGCGGCGCTACAGAAGAACCGGAAGAACAAGCAAGCGGCAGCAGAGCCGCAGGTCGTGGAGGAGCCGCCGAAGGCGTCCCCGGCGACGAGCACAGGAGGCTAGAGGCCCGTGCCAAAGATGAAGAGCCACAAGGGAGCCCAGAAGCGTTTCGGGTCCACCGGCAGCGGCAAGGTCTACCGCGTCAAGTCGTGGCGCGGCCACCATCTCGAGATCAAGTCGTCGCGACGCAAGCGGCGCTACGCGGGCAAGGCCATCCTCGAC
>JASFQX010000163.1:0-5225 GCA_050115215.1 Chloroflexota bacterium | reverse complement strand
CAGCCGAACCACAGCAGGCCGGCGCCGAGGACGGTCATGGGCACATCGTGCGGCTCGAGGTGGTGGCCGCGGATGCGGCGACCCATGACCAGCGCCACCACGAGGGCGGACACACCGGAGGCGATGTGGACGACCGTGCCACCGGCGAAGTCAAGGGCACCCAGCTCGGCCAGGATGCCGCCACCCCAGACCATGTGGGCCAGCGGGGAGTAGATGAGGATGGACCAGGCGATGGTGAAGGTGACGAACGCGGCGAAGCGCTTGCGCTCGGCGAAGGCACCGCTGATCAGCGCCGGCGTGATGGCCGCGAACATCATCTGGAACGTGGCGAAGAGCACGAACGGGATGGTGCTGCCCTCGGCCGGCTCCATGCCCACACCCTGGAAGAAGATGTAGTCGAAGCCGCCGACGATGCCCAGGTCGCCGATCGACGGAGCGAAGGCGAGGCTGAAGCCGACGATGACCCAGACCACGGTCACGATAGCCAGCCCGAAGAAGCTGTGCATGATGGTCGAGAGCACGTTGTTGGCGCGCACGAGGCCGCCGTAGAACAGCGCCAGGCCCGGCAGCATCAGCATGACCAGTGCCGTCGATATCAGGATCCAGGCGGTATCGCCACTGTCGATCATGGGTCGTGGTCCCTCCTGCGATGGGTTGCCCCTGTCATGCGGCGGGCAGCAGAGGCCTGCCGCGTCTTGCCCTGACCCTATGAAGGGCGCGACGGGAAGTCAGCAACAGCGAGGTCGGGAAGTGGTCGCTCGGCGGTGCACGTTCGGTTGCAGCCGGGTGACGGCCATCCGGGACGTCGAGCGGGCGAAGGAGCGAGCAGGACCCCCTAGGCGTCGAGGCGGTAGCCGACGCCGCGGACCGCCACCGGCACCGGCGCACCGGCCGTCACCAGCTTCTCCCGCAGGCGGGCGAGATGCGGCTTCAGCCACAGCGGGTCCGGATCGGGCACGTCCGGCCAGCCCGCCGCCAGCAGCTCGTCGTGGGGCACGACCTCGCCCAGACGCTCGACCATGGCCTGCAGCAGCCGGAACTCGGTCACCGTGGCCGGGAGCGGCGTGCCTTGCCAGCGGATCTCGTGGCGTCGACGGTCCAGCTCGTAGCCAGAAGGATCGCCCTTGCCGCGTCCGCCACGGCTGCCGGCCGCCCGGCGGGACACGGCGCGAACGCGCGCCAGCAGCTCATCGGCCCGGAAGGGCTTGCGCACGTAGTCGTCCGCACCATGATCCAGCAGCTCCACCGTGGCTGCGGCGTCGCGTTCGCCCGAGACGATGATGATGGGCGTGTCGCTGATCTCGCGGATGCGGCGGCAGACGGTGGCGCCATCCAGGCCGGGCATGGCCAGGTCCAGCAGCACCAGGTCGGGCTCATCGTCGCGGAACCGGCGCAGTGCCTCTTCCCCGTCGTAGGCGGCGATGATCCGGTGTCCGGCCTGCCCCAGGAGCGCGCCGAGGGCGCCCACCATGGCCGGCTCGTCGTCGACTACCAGGATCTTGAGCGGCTCTCCGGTCGCGGCGCTCTTCCCGGGCCCGCCTCCCAGCATGGTCATCGTCGTTCCTTGTTCGTGACGGCGCTCGCCCGTAGCGCATCGAACCGATCGAGCCAGGTCCGGAGCCGGACCTCGTCCGCGAACAAGACGAGGAGCGTGTTGTCACCCGCGAGCGTGCCTTCCTGTTCGTGGAGCGACGACTCGTCGATGGCTTGGCCGATGGCGTTGGCCACGCCCGCCTCCGAGATCAGCAGGAGCGTCAGACCGGAGCGGCCGATGTGGATGGGGTAGTCGGCGAGCACTCGACGCAGCCGCTCATCGCTGTCGGTCGGCGGCAGCGAACCGAGGTCGCCGGGCCAGGCGTAGACATGTCGCCCGTCATCGGCCACCTTCACCAGGCCCATCTCGGTGATGTCCCGGCTGACCGTGGCCTGGGTCACGTCGAAGCCCCGGCCCGCCAGCAGATCCACCAGCTCGTGCTGGCTGGAGACGGCGCGCGAGGACACGATCTCGCGCAGGACATGCTGGCGCTCCCGCTTCAGGGCACGCGAGGACGGAGGGTGAGACGCCGGGCTCATCAGGCTCGAGTATACGGTTTGGCCGTATGACTATGCACCTTCCAGGGTGTGGCATCGGGCGTGGACCCCGAGCTGCTCTATCTATCAGCGCAAGGGTTGCCATTTGTCCGGGGCGTCTGCTACGGTCCGTCGCGATGACGCCGCACGGTACGCGCATGGCGATGCCCGAGGCCCCGCCGGGATCGGTCGGGGTCTGACGGCGCGCGCAGCCACACCACGCGCATCCCATCAGACCGAGATCCTCAGGGGCCGCGACCAGCAGATCCGAAGGTCGCGGCCTTCGTGATTCCTGAGCTCCACCGGCCTCGGCCGCTCACCGATCGAGAGGATCTCCCTGATGACCCAGCTCGCCATCCACCCCCAGCCCACCGATCCCGCCGACACGGCGGCCCCCACCGGTCACGCCCTCGCCACGACGCTGCCCGGCGCAGGTCCGGTGACCGACTTCACCCCCGGCTATGCCGGGCTTCGGTGTCGGTCCTGCGGAGCCGAGGCGGCCGACGCACCGGTCTTCGTGTGCCACCGCTGCTTCGGTCCGTATGAGCCGGTCTACGACCTCGCCGGCCTCCGTTCGCGGGTCAGTCGCGAGCTGCTCGACGCGCGCGAGGCCACGCTTTGGCGCTACGCGGAGCTGCTGCCGGTGCTGGAGCTGCCCGGCTCGGGCCTTCGGGTCGGGCTGTCACCGCTCGTCGAGGCGCCGCGGCTGGCGTCACGCATCGGGCTGGACCGGCTCTGGCTCAAGGACGACTCACGCAACCCCTCGCTCTCGTTCAAGGACCGTCCGGTGGCGGTGGCCGCGGCCCGCGCCAGCGCCTGGGGCTATCACACGCTGGCCTGTGCCTCCACCGGGAACCTGTCGGCGGCTGTGGCCGCTGCCGCTGCCGCGCATGGACTGCGAGCGGTCGTGTTCATCCCGGCGGACCTCGAGCCGGCCAAGGTCGCCCAGGCCCGAGCGCTGGGCGCCACCGTCGTGCGCGTCGACGGTCCCTACGACGACGTCAACCGCCTGTGCCTGGAGCTGACCGACGAGCTCGAAGGCTGGGCTGTGCTCAACGTCAACCTGCGCCCGTTCTATGCCGAGGGCTCCAAGACCATCGCCTTCGAGATCGCGCAGCAGCTGGGCTGGCGGGCTCCCGATGCGCTGGTGGCGCCGCTGGCCTCGGGCTCGCTGTACACCAAGCTCGAGCGAGGCTTCCGCGAGCTGGCCGACGTGGGCCTGCTGGAGGAGGCACAGGTGCGCCACTTCGGAGGCCAGGCCGAGGGCTGCGGGCCCATCGCGGTCGCATTCGAGGACGGGTCCGATAGCGTGCGCCCGGTCGAGCGGCCCGATACGATCGTCCGCTCGCTCTCCATCGGCTCCCCGGCCGATGGTGGCTACGCCGTTCGCCAGGCGCGCGACAGCGGCGCGGCCATCCTGGGCGTGCCCGACGAGGCCACCGTCGACAGCATCCGGCTCCTGGCCGAG
This sequence comes from Chloroflexota bacterium, assembly GCA_050115215.1. Lineage (GTDB taxonomy): Bacteria > Chloroflexota > Limnocylindria > Limnocylindrales > CSP1-4 > JAFMJV01. The sequence continues at coordinate 1,687 of JASFQX010000163.1, read as the reverse complement.
ACCGAAGGCATCCTCACCGAGACCGCGGGCGGCGTCACGCTGGCGGCGCTGCGCCGGGCCATCGACGACGGGCGCCTCCGCCGCGAGGAGGAGACCGTGCTGGTCATCACCGGCAACGGCCTCAAGACGCTGGACGTGCTCTCCGGCGATGACGAGGAAGGACTGCCCGGGCCCATCGCGCCCAGCTTCGATGCCTTCGAGTCGTGGTGGGGCAGCTCGGAGGCTGCGGTCGCGGCCTAGGGTCGTGTCCGGGCTCCGGCAGCTCCGGCCGCGAGTGAGCCGTGACACTTCGGGCCATGGCCACGCATCATCCGGGTGTGCGGTCAGCGGCGCGCAGGGGCACCTCTCCGCCCCCGGCCCCGGGCGCCACGCTCGAGAGCGCAGCATCGAAGGAGGCGAGGGCCCGCGCCGCCGACGGGTACTCGTCCTCCGTGAGCCTGCCGAACGGGGCCAGGCGCGCCGTGTCATCGGCCAGAAGCTCCCACGCAAGCGAGTTCCACGCGGCCGGAGTGAGGGGATCGGCGGTGCTGAACAGGTAGCGACGTCCGGCTTCGAGCGTGGTCGGACCACAGCCATCGGAGCGCATCGTCAGCACTTCGGGCAGCGGGCCACCAGCGTACACACGCTCGAGCGCCCAGAACGTGCGCACGTCTCCTTTGTTCGGTCCGGGCAGCCCCTGGTCGCCGACGTAGACGCCCACGAAGGTGGTGCCCCGAGCGTCCTCGGGCGAGGCTGTGAACCACGAGGCTGGGCAGCCGAAGGCAGGGTCCAGCGGGGCGTCAGGCGCGGAACCGTCGCCGGCGTCGGGCGCCACCGACCAGAGCGCGTCCTCGAAGGTCGTGATGGCATGCAGTTCATCGGAGGGGTAATCGCTCGCGACGTAGGTATCGAAGGGGGCCAGTCGAACGGCGTCGCCGGGTAGCAGCTCCCAGGCCAGCGAGTCGGCCACGCTTGGTTGACCGGCATCGGGACTGGTCCACTCGAGATCGGTCACAGCGGTGCTGAACAGGTAGCGCACGCCAGGTGTGAGGTTGGTCCAGCCGCAGGCGGGCGTCTGGAAGACGAGGTCGCGGGGCAGTGGTCCGCCGGCGTAGACACGCTCCACGGCCCAGGACGAGATCATCGGCCCGCTTCCGCTCGCGGCATCGCCGAGATAGGTGCCAACGAACGTGGTGCCCTGTGCATCCGGCGGGTCCACCCCAGCGACGAGGCTGTCTCGGTCGCATCTGTCCGGGGGCCAGGACGCGGATCCCTGCTGGGCAAGCGTTCCTGCCGTCCCGAGCGTGAGCGCGAGCGCAACCGCGAGGGCGACTCCTGCGTGCACTGCGAGCGATCGGAGTCCCATGGCGACACCTCCGGATTGCCGAGGAGCGTGACGGACTCACCTCTGCTCGGGTTCGTGACAACTATGGGCCCGATCACTCCGTCCGGCTAGCGCCTCGCGGTGCGGTCTCGATGAAGCAGCCTTAACGGCATGGCCATGCGCCGCGCCTCCGGTCCCGGCCCGGCCACCGACTTGACGCGGCCGCCCGGGTCGTTCAGACTCGCGCCCGATGAGCCACCCATACGTTCTCAAGCCGAAGCCGATGCGGCCCTGCCTGGAGGCAGTGGCCTAGGCGGCTTCGTGCGGGAGACCGACTCGGGGCCACCAGGCTGGCTCCGAGGGCCGCAGACACCGATCACGGTG
>JASFQX010000162.1:0-5229 GCA_050115215.1 Chloroflexota bacterium | reverse complement strand
GGCCCGGTCGGATGGGGCGCCGTGGCCGCCGGCGGGCTGGCAGGGGGCTTGATCTCCAAGCTGCACGACGCCGGTATCCCCAGCGAGCGCCTCGAGCAGGTCGGCCAGGAACTGCGGGTCGGTGAGGGCGCCGCGATCGCCGTCAGCAAGGAGGGCGATGAGGATTCCGTCAAGGGGATATTTCATCGGTGGGGTGGCACGGTCGAAGCCATCGGCATCACCGACGATCTCAAGACCGCCCTCGATAACCTCGCGCCGACCGGCGTCATCGTGAGCAAGGAGGGTGACGTCTCCGCAGCCTGAGCACAGGCACAGGTCGCTTCCACACGCGATACCCCGACCGCATCGAGTCGGGGTATCGCGCCTACGGCTTCTCGAGCGACAAGGAGATGACGATGTTGAAGATGGCCAAGGACGTAGTGATCGCGAAGCTCAGGGGCAGGCTCATCTGGAGCCTGCTGCGCCTGGCCGTGCTGACCGGTGTTGCCGCGGGGGTCTACGTCTGCGCCCAGATCGTGGCCAAGGGCCTGACGCGGGGGGATGAGGACTGCGACGACTTCGGGCTGGTGACCATCATGGTCGGCAAGGGGTTCTCCATCCGCGCGGCACCGCTCAGCTACGGGCGCGTGATGACGCTGCTGGGGAGCACGCGGGTGGACCTGAGCGACGCCACGCTCAAGTCGGGCGGTGCACGCCTGGACCTGATGACGACGCTGGCCCGTGTCGAGGTGGTGGTCCCCGCCGACTGGGCCGTCGAGGTCGAGCAGATCTCGACCGGGATCCGCTCCGGGCTTGACGTCGAGCTCAGCGACCCCGATACCCTCCCCGACGACGCCCCAAGGCTGAGCATCGTGGCCGATACGCGCTGGGGCTGCGGGTCGATCGTGGCGAGCGCCACTCCCGATCCCGCCCCCAGTCAGGACTAGAAGGCCCGGCCACCATCAGCGCCAGCCGGGCCAGACCACGGTGCGGGTGATCGCCGGAGCCGAAGGACAGGGATCGGGGCTGAGCCCTGCCGCGCTGGTGACGCTCAGCGTCGTGAGATGCGCGCCCCACTTGCGACGCCCGCACCGCTCTTCATCGCCGGCGCCCCGTCGTCCACGAGCCGTCGAACCGTGGCCACGTCACCGGCCACGGCGACCCAGGAGGCACGCATCAGGGTGCGACTGCGCTCCCGCTGGCCACCGGCACGAAGACCACTTCGACGTCGACCGCTCTATCCAGTCTCTGGGCCAGCCTGGCCGCGAGGCCATCCGGATCCGGGGGGACCTCGCTGCCGGTGATGCCGACGGTGACCAGGAGGGGCTCCTCCGCACGGTCGACGATGACATCCGTGAGGGTGAGGTCGGGCGCCCAGTCAGCTGTCTCGGTGGCGACAGCCGCGAGGGCGTTGCCTTCCTCGATGCGCTGCAGGGAATGGATGAGCAGTGGGACTCCGACCAGGAGTATGGCCACAACGATGACCACCGTCGCGGTCCTGGCCACGACATGCCCGGAGGCATCGCGGTACGCGCCGAACCCCGCGGCCACGAGGACCAGGCCCGCGGCCAGCACGATGGCGACCAGGTTGGTGGCGAAGAGCAGGATGGCTCCGAGCGACTGGTCCCACAGTCCCAGGCCGGCGGTCATGCCAACGACCGCGAGCGGCGGCACCAGAGCGACGGCGATGCCGACACCCGGGAGTGCACCGCTGGCCTCGGTACGGACCGCGACGAAGCCGCCCGCGGCACCAGCGGCGAGGGCGATACACAGGTCGATGAGGTTGGGGTTGGTACGAGCCAGCAACTCGCTGGGCAGGGGCAAGTCCGTGCGCAGCGACGGCGAGATGAACGAGATCACGACGCCTACCGCGATGGCGGTCAGGGCACCGGCGCCGACGATGATGATCGAATCGAGCACCCGCTGGCGCCAGCCCTGCACAATCGCGGCGGCGATGGCCAGGATAGGCGTCATCAGTGGCGCCACGAGCATGGCCCCGATGACGACCGCGGCGCTGTTGTTGACCAATCCGAACGCCGCGATGGCGGCAGACAGCAGCATGAGCACGAGGAACTGCTGCAGGTAGGGCTTGCGTCGCTCGCCTTCGAAGAAGAACGCGTCGAAGACCTGCGCCCGTTCCTCCGCTGTCGCAGCACGTCCGCGGAAGCCCAGCTGGCCCGTCGGTGCCAGGGTCTGTCGGGTCGCGCCGCTGGCGTCGCCCTGCTCTTCGTTGCTGGTCATCGTCCTTTGCCCTCCTCCGGCTCTCTGCTGGTCGTCGGTCGGCCCGGACTGCGTCGCGGGGTTGATGGATGGGCATGGGGTCGATCGGTGGACGCACACGCCGTCACATAGGAATCTGGGCTCGATGCCATCGCCGGCGATACACCCGATTCGGGTCCAATCCATGGCTCTGCCCTGGCCGCGGTGCCGTCACTCGGAATCACCCACTCCGGGTGTGGCTGGGACCGTGTCTGCGGCTTACATTCGACTCGCTGAGCCGTCACCTTCGGAGGTCCATTCCATGTCGACACAGATGGAGAACCATCCACTGGTCGGAGTCTGGTCAGCCGAAGCACGCGTTGTCGGCAGGCCCCACGCGGAGCCCGTGACATACGCGTTCCACGCAGACGGAACGCTGGCCGTAGCTGCCTCGACCTACGCTGCGAACGGCAGCTGGTCGGCCAGCGGAGAACGGAGCGCCGATGTCGCGGCCCTGGTGCCCGTCCCTCCAGGCGAGGGCTTCAGCGGCTGGCTGACGCTGCGCGCCACCGTCGAGGTCGCTGCCGACAAGGGCTCCTTCCGGATGGACGCGATGGTGCACCGGCCCACGCCGAGCGGGACGTCGAGCCAGCATCCGGCCACGCTCGTGGGCAGGAGATTCACGGTCCATCCGTAGTGGACCTCGAGAAGATGCACTGTGAAGGGGATGCTCGATGAGCGGGTCGCCAGCGAACCCGGCCGGAGGATCAGCACCGGGGCCACGCGGAGAGAGCCCCAGCAGGAAGGTAGTCAGGGCACTGCTCGCGATCCCGAAGACGATCGTGATGCCCTTCGTGATCACCTTCCGGGCGCTTCGCGGCATCTGGCGCGACCCGGACAGCCGCAACATCGTGGTGGCGGCGGGCATGCTGCTCGCTGCCGGCACGCTGATCTTCACCATCATCGAGGATCTCTCGCTGATCGACGCCTTCTACTTCAGCTTCATCACCCTCAGCACCATCGGCTACGGCGACATCTCCCCTGCGACCGACATCGGCAAGATCGTGGCCGTCATCTACGGCATCGCCGGGCTGGGCATCATCGGTGCGCTCATCTCCAGCATCGCCTCGCAGCGCTGGCACTCGGGGCGACGACGTCCGCAGGACGAGAACGAGGCCGCGGGCGGAGACGCGGCGTAAGGGCCGTGGCGCGCGGCTGACCATGCCGCAACGCCCAGAACGTCCACCCGTTCCGGGTGTAGCACGCCAGGCCTTCAGCACCGACCCTCTTCGTCTACGCACGAACCTCGTGCGAACCGACAGACCTGGAAGGAGTCGCTCATGGCAGAGCTCGTAGTCATCGGCTATCCCGATGTCGACACCGCGAACAACGCGCTCGATACGGTCCACTCACTGGAGCGCGACCTCATCCTCCAGACCGCGGGTGCAGCGGTCGTCGAGATGAAGCAGGACGGCAAGGTCGAGATGGCCACCAAGACCGGTGCCACCTCCTCGGGTGCCGCGATGGGTGGGTTCTGGGGCCTGCTCTTCGGCCTGCTCTTCCTGGTCCCCGGTGCCGGCCTGGTCGTGGGTGGCGTCATCGGCGGCATCATCGGAACGCTGCAGGGATGGGGCGTCAACGACGAATTCCGTGACAAGTGTGCCGACCTTCTGACGCCCGGCACCGCGGCCCTGGTGATGTTCGTCTCCAAGGCCACGCCGGACAAGGCCCTCGCGGCGCTGTCCCCGCTCGGCGGCCAGCTCCTTCGCTCCTCGCTTACCGAGGACGCCGAGAAGGAGGTCCAGCTGGCCCTCGACGCCAAGCAGTAGCACGACGGGCCGGCTCGCTGGGCCGGCCACGACTTCGACGCCCCGGTAGGTCAGGCCACCGGGGCGTTGCGCCCACCTAGGGCACCAGGCCGATGGCCCGGGCATGCTCGACCGCCTCGGTACGACGATCGGCGTCGAGCTTGCGGTAGACGCTCTTGACGTAGGACTTGACGGTGTTGGTCGAGAGGTACATGCGCTCGCCGATCTCGCGGTACGAGAGATGGCTCGGCAGCAGGCGTAGCAGCTCGAGCTCACGCTCGGAGAGCGGCTCGATGAGGCGCGCCTGCGCGTCGGCGACCGGCGCGACCGGGGCGGCGTCGCGGTCGAAGCGCAGCAGGAAGCCGCTGGCGGCAGCGGCGTTGTCGAGCAATGCCCCGAGCGCCCGCTCGTCGTCGAGGAACAGCTGGCGATGGCCGCTATGGACCGCGATGCGCATGGCCGCGGTGAGGCGCTCGAGGGCGCCGGCCTCGTCGCCGGCACGCAGGGCCACGAGGGCACGCAGCTTGAGCAGTTCCATCTCGTGGACGACGGTGACCTCGGCACCGGCAGGCAGCTCTTCGAGCAGGGCCGTGGCGTCCTCGCCCGAATCGATGAGCAGTCGTGCGAGCAGCAACTGCTCCCGCATGCCGCGGGGGCCGCGCTCGAGGCGCTCGCGCCAGTCGGGCAGGGCCAACCGAGCCGCGGCGGGATCGCCCAGCAGCAGGTGCATCCGCACCTCTTCGAAGGTGATGCGCTCCCCGAAGTGGCCCACCACCGGGCGGCCCGAGCGCATGATCCGGGCATCGTGGAGCACCGCGAGGGCGGCCTCGGGGTCACTCGACGAGAAGCGCACCCGGGCCAGGAGGATCTTGGCCAGCACGGCGGCGGGAATCTCGCCGTAGGCTTCGATGACGGGCGTCACCACCTCGGCCATCGTCGCCGCGGCCGTGTGGTCCCCGCGCTCCCAGGCCACCCAGCCGGCAGGCAGGGCGCCAACGGCGTAGACCGGCAACTCGCTCAGGCCGATCTCCTGGAGCGCCTCGATGGCACGCTCAGCGGTCCGCTCGGCCTCATCCAGCTTGCCCTGGCCATGGAGGCCGTAGGCGTGGAATGTGAGTCCGAAGGCCAGGTTCGAGGCAAGCACTCCGCTGGCCGTCATAGCCCATTCGATCCATCGTTGCAGCAAGGCGATCCCTGACTCGTACTGCTCCTGGTAGATGAGGGCTTCGCCAGCCAATGCCTC
>JASFQX010000161.1:0-5250 GCA_050115215.1 Chloroflexota bacterium | reverse complement strand
CAACCCGCTCGCAGGGCGGCCGCGCCAGCCATCTGGGCCGCACCGGCGTAGTCGAGCGAGCCGGCAACGGCCAGCACCCGGCCGAAGGTGCCCTTGTGCCCGCGTGGGTCGCGCTGCGGCAGCATCGCCGCGGCCGTCTCCTCGTCCAGCCAGCTACTCCCGCGGATCGGCACCCGGGCCCCTCCCCGGCTCGGCACCGGCCTCGGCCTCGGCCGCGCGCACCTCGGCGTCGAGCGCACGCAAGCGTCGGAGGCGAGCCATCAGCTGCTTCTCGCGGTCGTCCATGCGCGCCTCCATGTCCACCGGGAAGACGAACTCGCCACCCTCGGTGCGGACCCCGTAGGCGACGGCCACCGCGAACTCGCGCTCGTGTGAGATGGAGACCGCGATGCGCTCCATGCCCAGCTGGTCGGCCCGGCGCAAGGCCCGATCGTGCAGCCGGCACATCGGCGCGCCGGTGGGCAGGCGGATGATCTCGATCTCGCGCCAGCCCACCCCGCGAACGCCGAGGCCCAGCACCTTGGAGACGGCCTCCTTGGCGGCCCAGCGGCCGGCGAAGTTCTCCGGCCGATCGCGGACGTAGGCGTCCTCGTGGTCGGTGAGCACGCGCTGCGCGAAGCGGCGACCGTGCTTCTCGATGGCCCGGCGGATGCGGTCGACCCTGATGATGTCGATGCCGACCTCGGTCGTGCCCGGCGGCGGGGTCGGAACGGCGGTCACTCCACGGTCACCGACTTGGCCAGATTGCGCGGCTGGTCGACGTTGGTGCCCCGCTCGACGGCGGTGTGGTAAGCGAACAGCTGGAGCGGGATGACGGCCAGGGCCGGGCTCAGCATCTCCACCGTGGGCGGGACCCACATGATGTCGTCGGCCACGGCCTTCATGCGGTCGTCGCCCTCGGTCACCACGGCCAGGACGCGGGCATCGCGGGCCCGGCCCTCCATGAGGTTGCTGACGAGCTTGTCATGCACGGCCGTGCGGGTCGCGACCGCCACCAGCGGCACCTCCGCGTCGAGCAGCGAGATGGGTCCGTGCTTGAGCTCGCCCGCGGCATAGCCCTCCGCGTGGACGTAGCTGACCTCCTTGAGCTTGAGGGCGCCCTCGAGGGCAGCCGGGTAGGTGACGCCGCGGCCGACGTACATGTAGCCGCGCGAGGTCACGTAGCGGCGTGCCAGGTCGGCGGCGAGGCCTTCGTTGAGCTCGAGCGTGCGCTCGGCGTTGGCCGGCAGGGCCCGCAGGCCCTCCACCAGCGCCTTCTCGTAGAGCTCGTCTAGGCGGCCCCGCGACTTGGCCATCTGGGCCGCGATGAGCAGCAGCGTCACCACCTGCGTGACGTAGGTCTTGGTGGCCACGACCGCGATCTCGGGACCGGCCTGCAGGAACAGCACCGCGTCGGCCTCGCGGGTGATGGCCGAGCCGACGGTGTTGGTCACCGCGACCACCGGACAGCCCTGTTCGCGCGCGAGGCGCGTGGGGGCCAGGGTGTCGGCGGTCTCACCCGACTGGGTGACCGCGATGACCAGCGTCTTCTGGTCGAGCGGTGGCGGGTCGTAGCGGAACTCCGAGCCCACGTTCCAGCGAGCCGGCAGACCGGTCCAGGCCTGCAGGGCGTTGGCGGCCACGGCCGAGGCATAGGCGGCCGAACCACAGGCGATGAGCTCGATGCGTTCGATGTAGGGCAGGATGGGTCGCAGCGGCTCCAGCTCGGGCACGCGCACCTCGTCCTCGTGGATGCGCCCGGCGATGGCTGCGCGGATGGCCTCCGGCTGTTCGTGCATCTCCTTGAGCATGTAGTGCTCGTAGCCGCCCTTCTCGGCAGCCTCGATGTCCCACTCGATGTGGTGGACGGGACGCTCCTGCCGGCGGCCCACGATGTCGGTGATGGCGACCGCGTCGGGACGGATGTCGGCGACGTCACCCTCCTCCAGGAAGATGACCCGGCGCGTGTGGGCCAGGACCGCGGCCACGTCCGAGGCCAGGAAGGCCTCATCGTCGCCCAGGCCCACGATCAGGGGCACGTTCATCTTGGCCCCGACCACGCGATCGGGCTCGCCCCGGTGGATGACGGCCAGCGCGTACGCACCGTGGGCACGCTGGAGCGCCGTGCGCACGGCTGCCGAGACGTCCCCCTCATAGGCCTCCTCCACGAGGTGGGCGATGGCTTCGGTGTCGGTCTCGCTGGCGAAGACGTGGCCGGCGGCCTCGAGCTCTGCGCGCAGCTCGATGAAGTTCTCGATGATGCCGTTGTGGATGACCGTCAGGTCGCCGGTGCAGTCCACGTGCGGGTGGGCGTTGAGGTCGTTGGGGCGCCCGTGCGTGGCCCAGCGCGTGTGGCCCAGGCCGGCCATGGAGGGCGGGGTGCCGTCGCTCAGCGACTCGCGCAGGTTGGCGATCTTGCCGGCGCGCTTCTGGACGAAGAGATCGCCCGCCTCGGTCACGAGGGCGATGCCCGCCGAGTCATAGCCGCGGTATTCGAGGCGCGCCAGGCCCTCGAGCAGCACCGGCGCCGCTTCCTGGTGGCCAACGTAGCCGACGATCCCACACATCTCTATCGCTCCTGGTTGAGGCGCTCTGCAGCCAGGCTGGCCAGCTCGTCGGCCAGGCGGCGCACGAGAGCGGCGTCGCGTCCTTCGACCATCACCCGCAGGGCAGGCTCGGTGCCCGAGGGGCGGACCACGATGCGGCCATCCTCGGCCAGCTCGGCTTCGGCTGCGGTCACGGCCTCGGACAGCACCCGGTCGGCCCGCCACTCCTTGGTCCGCACCCGGATGGTGCGCTGCTCCTGGGGATCGAGCGAGATGGCCGCCGCCAGCTCGGACAGCGGCCGTCCGGTCCGCGCGAGGATGCTCAGGATCTCGAGCGCGGTGACGATGCCGTCGCCGGTGGTGGTGTGCTCGCGGATGATGACGTGGCCGCTCTTCTCGCCGCCCAGGCCCGCGTCGGAGACGAGCATCGAATCGACGATGTAGCGGTCGCCCACCTTGGTGCGCAGCACGTGGCCACCGGCCTGCTCGACCGCGCGCGCGAGCCCGCCGTTGCTGAGGACGGTCACGACCATGGTGTTCTCGGCCAACGCCCCGCGGGCCAGCCGGTCGAGCGCGATGATGCCCAGCAGCTGGTCGCCATCGACGATCTGGCCCCGCTCGTCGACGGCCACGCAGCGGTCGGCATCGCCGTCAAGGCTGAAGCCGGCATCACCACCTCGCTGGCGCACGAGGGCGGCGAGGGTCCCGGGCACGGTGGCACCACACGCGAGGTTGATGTTGATCCCGTCGGGCGTGTCGTAGTGGGACTCGACCTCGGCGCCGGAGGCGGCGAGGATCTCGGCGGCCACCGCGGAGGCCGAGCCATTGGCGCAGTCCACGTGCAGCCGCAGGTCGGAGCCGATGGCGCGGGCCAGGTCCAGCCGGTGCTGGAGGTAGTGGTGCAGGTCGGCGCGGGCATCGACGACCCGGCCCAGCTCATGGTTGCGCGGTGCTCCGAGCTCCTCCGAGCGGATGATGAGCGTCTCCAGCTCATCCTCCATCTCGTCGTCGAGCTTGAGCCCGCGACCGCTGAGCACCTTCAGGCCGTTGTCGTCCGCGGGGTTGTGGGAGGCGCTGACCATGACCCCCGCGGCATAGTCGCCGACGGCCGTGACGTGGGCCAGTGCCGGCGTGGGGCAGATCCCGAGCGCGTGGACGTCGGCGCCGGCCGAGGTGCCACCGGACATCAGGGCCGCGACCAGCATGTCACCCGAGCGGCGCGTGTCCTGACCGACCAGGATCCGTCCCCCGGGGCCGGCCAGGCGCGTGGCGATGGCGCGCCCGAGCGCGTGGGCCAGGGACGGCTTGAGGTCCTCGTTGGCCACACCGCGGATGCCGTCGGTGCCGAAGAGCCTGCTCACGGCGCTTCGTCGACGGTGACCACGACGGTCTCGGGGCTGACGCGCACGACGCTCGTGCCGCGGGGGGTGCGGATGACGGGCATGACCTCATTGTCGCCCACCTCGAGCCCGGACACGGGAATCTCGACGCTGATCTCGTCGACGTCCAGCTGGTCGAGCTGCCGCACCGGCCCGGAGATGAGGACGTCGAGCGAGGGTTGCGTGAGCTGGTACCTGAACCCCGGTCGGGCACCGACGAGGGCGGTGCCGACCTCATAGGTACGGGACCCGATCGACTCGGTGAAGGTCACGAGCACGGTCACGAGCTCCTCGCCGGCGCTGGTGACCTCCACGGGGAGGGCCAGCGGGACCTCCGTTACCAGCTCGATCGACTGGCCGCTGATGTCGACCGGCATGGTGCTGATCGATTCCAGCTGGCGTACATCCGGGTTCTCGCCGCTGACGGTGACGGTCGCCGGCAGCACCGAGACGTTGTCCACGCGCCTGCCCTGGGCCGGCTCACCGACGAGCTCGGGAATCACCGGCAACGTGGCGTAGGCCAGCTGGAAGGCGACGTCGGCGGTGACCCGCACGCTCACCGGCTCGGTCTCCACGCCCGAGACGATGGCACCCAGCTCGTCGAAGGCCTCGATGGCGACGTCCTCGTCGATGTTGATGCCGCTGGCGTCGACGACGAAGCGGCCCTCGACGGTGCGCACGTTCTGCACTCGCGAGGAGGCGCCGGTGACGGCGGCCAGGGCCGGCTCCACGCGCACCGGGCCCAGCTCGATGCCCTCGGGCAGGGGGCCGTGGTCGATCTCGACCGGCATCACCCGCGTGATCACCTGGTCGAGCCGGACGGTCACGCCCGGCGGCTCATAGCCGACGACGCGCACGCGCGGGTCGACCGGGAAGACGTCCACCGGCACCTCCAGCGTGCGAGCGCCTGGTCGGGGCTCGACCGACGAGAGGTCGATGGAGGCGCGGAAGCTGTCGTTGTCGATGCTGTCGGCGATGGCATCGGGTGCGCGGTACTCGATGCGCTCGATCACGCCGGGGTCGTTGAGCAAGGCGCCGCCGCTGGGTGCGTTGAGCACCTCGATGGGGATGGGGCCGGTCCACGATCGGCTCGATTCGCTGATGGCCACGCCCATGTAGAGCACGGTGGCCAGGCCGAGGGCGGTCAGCTTGAGCGGCCAGTTGCTGAAGATGAGGCGGCTGAGAGTGGTCATTCGTGCTTCGCTTCGCCGCCCTGGGGCGCGGGCGTGGTGTGCTCGTGGCGCGCGCTTGCAGCGCTCGTTGGGGGCGGCTGAGCGGCCGGCGCGTGGTTGCCGTTCCGTCGCCACGGGAGACGCCGGGCGCGACTGCCGACGTCGTTCGGCGCG
>JASFQX010000160.1:0-5252 GCA_050115215.1 Chloroflexota bacterium | reverse complement strand
GAGCCCTTCGTGACCCCTGTCAGCCCGCGAGTGCAGGTCACCGTCAGCTCCGATCGCAAGCTGGTGTGGGCCACCACCGGCAGACGCACGAAGAAGGTCGACCGCAAGACCTTCACCTTTGTGGCCACGAAGGTGCGCGACTTCAATCTCGCGGCCAGCCCCAGGTGGTCGACCGCGAGTGGCCTGTCCAAGAACGGGAAGGTCAGGATCGTCGCGTACGCGCGCCGGCATGACGCCCGGAGGCTGGTGCGGCTGGCTCGCGAGGAGATCGCCCGCTACACGGCCAAGACGGGCGTGGCCTATCCCCATGCCACCTACCGCGTGGCCGAGACCGGCGGCGGCCTGGCCATGGAGTCGCCGGCCCTGATCTGGATCCCGGCCTCGCGCGCGCCCGCCGACCTGCCCTATCTCGTCTCACACGAGACGGCCCACCAGTGGTGGTACTCGACCGTGGGCAACGACCAGTCCACCGACGCCTTCGCCGACGAGGCCCTGGCCGACTACTTCTCGCGCAGAGCGCACCTGTCGCTCCGATCGAGTCGCTGCGCCACGGACCGGCTCGACCGCGAGATCCGCGCCTATTCCGACCTCTGCTACTTCGAGGTCATCTACATCCAGGGGGCCCGCTTCCTCGACCGGCTCCGACGCGACTACGGCAAGAAGCGCTTCATGGCCGCGGTTCGGGCCTACACCAGGGACAACCGCCACGACGTCGCCAGCAACGCCCGCCTGCTGGAGGCCCTGCGGGCGGAGTTGGGCGATGGTGTGCTCGAGCGCTACAACCGGCGCTTCCCGAGCCTCTACTAGCGGGCCGAGCCTCTACTAGCGGGTCGCGCCAGGGCACATCGCTGCCCCTCAGCTGTAGCCGCGGGCGAACCGGCTGGGGCGGTAGCGACCTCGTGGAGCCGAGGCGACCGCCTGGGGCTGTGGCGATTGGCTAGGATGCCCCGATGAGCTCGGTGACCAACGCCTGTGTCTGACGCGAACGCCCGCATCGCGGCGCGGGACGACGAGGGCAACCCCACGCAACGCGGCTGGATGCCGCTGGCCACCCGGCGTCGCTGGATCGAGCCGTTCGTGCTGGCGATGCTGGCGCGCGAGACCTACGGCTACGCCATCCTCGGCCGCCTGGAGGAGATGCACATCAGCAACGGTCCGCTCGACGTGGGCCTGGTCTACCGGACGCTGCGCGACCTCGAGCGGGTCGGGCTGGTCAGCTCATCCTGGGGGGACGAGTCGGCCGGTCCTCGCCGGCGAGCGTACCGGCTGACCGAGGCTGGCTACGACGCCCTCGACGACTGGGCCGTCGTCATGCGCGAGCGCGCGCGGCTCATCGGCGAGTTCAACGCCGACTACCTCGAGGCGGTGAGCTCGCCTCGACCCGCGGAAGAGTAGGACCGACAGCTACAGCGGCTCGTCCGTGGCGTGCTCGAGACCGCGGATGAGCTCGGCCTGCTCCTCCTCGGAGAGGTTGTGCTCGAGCACGCGCAGGTACTCCTCCTCCTCGGCGAGATGCACCTTGAGCATGGCGTAGAGGCGGTACAGCACGCGTCGCAGACCGATGGACCCGGCCGGGCCCAGGGCGTCGGCCTCGATGGCGTCGCCGAAGGTCCCCAGGCGATCGATGAGACCGCGGATGTCGTCGTGCTCCCGGCGCATCTGCGCCATCGAGTGCCGGTTCTGCATGAGCCGGTCGAGCTCGGGATACAGCGTGGTCTCGACCACATCCATGTGGGGCACCAGCGTGCCCGTGATGAACGAGCGGACGGAGGCGAAGCGCTCCTCGAAGCGGGCGGGGCGCGGCCGCTCATCGAGCATGTCCGCGAGCGTGGGCAGACCATCGAGCATGGCGATGATGCGTTGGTGGTGTTCGTGTCCGGTCCTGGTCACCGTGGTCACGTCGATCGTCCTCCGTCCGTGGTGGGGGAACGATAGCGGGCCGCTCCCTGCATCCAAGGATGCACCCGCGTCCCCCCGTGCATGGCAGGTCCATGTGGCCCTTCGCATGGGTCAATCTGGCTCACGCATATAGATGTGCCAAACATGTACAACGGGCCATGCCCGGCCGCTGTGGTGTGGACCCGGGCCAGCCGAATCCCATTCCTGGTGCACGTGGCCCTTGCCATGGAGCTGGTGCTGCTGGTGCCCTCCACCGAGTTCGCCCACGCTGTCTACCGGCCGGTCTCGCTGTTCCTCCAGTCGCTGCAGGAGCACCAGCGCTCGGTCTCGCCGGCTACGATCTCGTCCCTGGCCGCCGTCCCCAACGGGCAGACCGCGAGGTCGGCGGTCGGCAAATCCGATTACACTTGGGCTCACGGGCGCCCGGCCATCCCGCCGTCGCGCGCCACCCAACACTCATGTCACTCGGGGATCCTGGATGAAGGTTGCCACCGTCAAGGAGACTGCGCCCAACGAGCGGCGAGTCGCCCTTGTGCCTGAGGCCGTCGGGAAGCTGACCGGCGCCGGGCACGAGGTCCTGATCCAAACAGGCGCTGGAGATGGCGCCTCGATCCCGGACGCGGATTTCGCCGCGGCCGGAGCCAAGGTCGTCGCGGAGAAGGCGCTGTACGCTGACGCCGACGTGGTTCTGCGGGTGCAGAAGCCGACCCCAGAAGAGGTCGGCAAGCTGCGCAAGGGCCAGGTCGTCATCGGCCTGCTGCAGCCGCTGATCGACCCCCAGCTCGCGCAGGCGCTGGCCAAGGCGGGCGTCACCGCTGTGAGCCTCGACACCCTGCCGCGCACGCTGTCGCGAGCGCAGTCGATGGACGCGCTGTCGTCGCAGGCCAACGTCGGTGGCTACAAGGCCGTGCTCATGGCCGCCGACGCCTACGGACGCTACTTCCCGCTGCTCACCACGGCTGCGGGCACCGCCAAGCCGGCGAACGTGCTCGTGCTCGGCGTGGGCGTGGCCGGCCTCCAGGCGATCGCCACCGCCAAGCGCCTGGGTGCCCTGGTCAAGGCCTACGACGTGCGTTCGGAGACCAAGGAGCAGGCCGAGTCGCTCGGTGGCCAGTTCCTCAAGCTCGAGTCGGTGGCCGACGCCACCGGTGAGGGCGGGTATGCGCGCGAGCTGACCGACGAGGAGAAGGCCGCTCAGCAGGCCGAGCTCAGCAAGCACATCAGCTCGATGGACGTGGTCATCACCACGGCGCAGGTGCCCGGCCGGAGGCCGCCGCTGCTGGTCACTGCCGACACGGTGCGGGCCATGAAGTCGGGCTCGGTCATCGTGGACATGGCCGCCAGCGCGCTCGGTGGCAACGTCGAGCTGTCGGTGCCGGACGACACCATCGTGACCGACAACGGCGTCACCATCATCGCGCCCACCAACCTGCCAGCGACGATGCCCGGCGGAGCCAGTGGCTTCTATGCCCGCAACATCAGCTCGCTGCTGATGCACTTCATCAAGGACGGAGAGATGACGTTCGACTTCGAGGAAGAGATCACCGAAGGCACGGTCATCACGCACGACGGCAAGGTCGTGCATGAGGCCACCGCCAAGCTGCTCTCCGAAGGGGGTGCCGCATGAGCGGCGAGATCAGCCTTCTTGGCTCGCTCGTCATCTTCATCCTCGCGGTCCTCGTCGGCTTCGAGGTCATCAGCAAGGTTCCCGCGACCCTGCACACCCCGCTCATGTCCGGGGCCAACTCCATCCACGGCATCGTCCTCATCGGCGGCATGATCATCGCCGCCGAGGCGGACGACATCCTGGGCTACCTGCTTGCCTTCGTGGCCGTCGTCTTCGGCGCTATGAACGTCGTCGGCGGCTTCGTGGTCACCGACCGCATGCTGCAGATGTTCCGCAAGAAGCCCACTGCCCCCAAGGCCGGCGGTGAGGAGGCCTAGGAGTGGACCAGGAAACGCTCAGCACGCTCTTCATCATCATCGGTGCCCTGGCCGCGTCGAGCTTCGTCATCGGCCTGCACTTCATGAACAGCCCCGCCACCGCGCGGAACGGCAACCTCATCTCGGCCAGCGGCATGACCGTGGCCGTGATCGCCACCTTCGTCTACCTCATCCTGCGTGACTGCCACCACGATTCGTGTGCCGTCGGTGGCCTGACCACCGAGGCCCTGGTCGTCATCATCGCCGGCTTCATGATCGGCGGCGCGGCCGGCCTCTACCTGGCGCTGCGCGTGGCCATGACGGCGATGCCGCAGCTGGTCTCGCTGTTCAACGCCGTCGGCGGTGGCGCCGCGGCCATCGTGGCCATCTTCGACTACCTCAAGATCGTCGGCGGCCCCGACGAGACCATCTCGACCACCATCTTCGTGATCCTGGGCGTGGTCATCGGCTCGGTCACCTTCACCGGCTCGCTCATCGCCTCGGGCAAGCTGCAGGGCCTCATCCGCGGCCAGCCGATCGCCGTGCCCGGCGGGGTCTACACCACTATCGCCCTCGGCCTGGTGGCGCTGGTCTCGACCGTGCTGCTGGTGCTGGGCGCGGGCGCCGACCCCGTCATCGAGCTCAGCTCCGAAGTCAAGACCGTGGTGCTGTTCGTCATCCTGGCCGCCTCGCTGACCTTCGGCGTGACCATGGTGCTGCCCATCGGCGGCGCCGACATGCCGGTCGTCATCAGCCTGCTCAACAGCTTCACCGGCACGGCCGCGGCGATGTCCGGCTTCGTGCTCGAGTCCCCGCTGCTCATCATCGCCGGCGCCCTCGTGGGTGCGGCCGGCGGCATCCTCACCAAGCTCATGGCTGACGCCATGAACCGCTCGCTCATGAACATCATGGTCGGCGGCTTCGGCGGCGGTGAGGGCACGCAGGCCGACCCGTCCGCGACAGGCGGCACGGTCCGCGAGGTGGGCGTGGACGACGCGGCCATCCAGCTGGCCTATGCCGAGAGCGTCATCATCGTGCCCGGCTACGGCCTGGCCGTGGCGCAGGCGCAGCACGCCTGCCGCGAGCTGGGGGACATCCTCGAGGAGCGCGGCGTCAAGGTCGTGTACGCCATCCATCCGGTGGCCGGCCGCATGCCCGGTCACATGAACGTCCTGCTGGCGGAGGCCAACGTGCCCTACCCGCAGCTCAAGGAGATGGAGGACGTCAACCCCGAGTTCAACCGTTGTGATGTGGCCCTCGTCATCGGCGCCAACGACGTCACCAACCCGGTGGCGCGGACCGATCCGGCCTCGCCCATCTACGGCATGCCCATCCTCGACGTCGACCACTCCAAGTCCATCATCGTCATCAAGCGCTCGATGGGCCGCGGCTACGCCGGCATCGACAACAGCCTCTATACCGATCCCAAG
>JASFQX010000159.1:0-5258 GCA_050115215.1 Chloroflexota bacterium | reverse complement strand
CTCCTCGTCTCCGATACGCGTCACAACCGCCGGGTCCTCCGCGAGCAACGGCAGGCCCTGTCCCTGAGCTTCCCGGCGACGCCAAGGGAGGTGGCAGCTGCCCTGGGCAGCGGACGCCTGCCAGACGCCAACGGCATCCTCATCATCTAGACGGTCGACGTCCGGGTCATCCACGCTCCCCAAGCAGGCGCCCTCAAGCCGCCCGGCCCACGCGGCCGAGGCGGACGCTGGGTGGATCGATGTGGTGCTGGCCATGCATCACCGGACGGTCGAACGCCTGCCCACGGCGCCATCACGCATCGACCGAGGCGCGAGCGGCATCGAACGACCAACCAGACGCTGCCTGAGGCGCCAACAGCATCGTGAGACCGACCCGGCGACACGATTCGGTCGGGTGATGCGCTGGCAGCATCGCGGCTCGGTGCGCGCTGGCAGCATCGCGGCTCGGTGCGCGCTGGCAGCATCGCGGCTCGGTGCGCGCTGGCGGCATCATCGCTCCTTGCTGCGCAGGCGGCACAGTCGGGTCGGTCGTGCCACCGGCACGGCGGGGCGCCGTTCGCGCCAGCCCTCAGGGGCACGACCAGGTGACGATGCCGTCCTGCATCGGTGTCCAGTCGAGCTGCCACGCGCCGTCGCGCTCCGTGGCTCGCTCCTCGATGAGCGCCTGCAGCCGTCGGTCCTTTCGAGAGCCAGGCTTGAGCCAGAGCATGCGTCGCGCGGACGCCAGCAGCGCGTCGGTGCTGGGATCGCCCAGGCTCTCACGGTCGACAAGCGTGACTTCGGGCACGCGACCGCGGGCGATGAGCAGGACCAGCAACTCCTGCAGCATCGGATAGACCACCCGCGGCTCGCCGTGGATCTCCGGCCACAGGATGTGGCTGGCCCGAACGTCCGTACTGGTCCGCATGATCACCACGCAGCGCCGCGCCGCGGCCTCAGCCGCATCGAGGAAATCTGGAAACGTCTCGATGTCGTAGCCAACGTGCGCCATCAGGGCCACGTCCGCCTGCCACGTCATGGCTGCCACCGGCCAATGGCCCTCGTGGATGTCGATGTTGTGGATGTCATGCGTCCCCTGCCCTTCACGCAGCACCCCCAGCATCGACGGCGAGGGGTCCACGGCGATCACCCGCTTCACCGCCAGGGCCAGGGGCAGCGCGTAGCGACCGCCGCCCGCGCCGATGTCAAGCCACGTCTGCTCGGGTCGTGCCAGCTTGAGCAACACGGACAGCGCGGGTTCGCCGGTCCGACGGGGGTCCTTGGCGAACCGTCCCGCCATCGGGCCGTAGAAATCGGACGGCTCCTTCACCTCGCGCAGACGCTCGATCTGTGCCCGGCCGGCACGCACGCGCTCGGCCCACGCCCGAGCCGCCGATGCCGCGGATGGCCGCAGTGGATCCGGCGACGAGGAACCGTCAGCAGTCATGGCGCAAGCCTACGACTTCTGCCCTGCTGGGCCGCGCTGCTTGGGGCCGACGGAGCCTGTGGCCAGTGAGCCCACAACCACAACGCGGACCATCACCGACGGCAACGAGCAGCACGTCCGATGTCGCCGCTGAGTACGGATGACCATGGCGCCCGGTACTCGTGGCTCACCGAAGGAGTGTGGTGCGGTGCGGACGCCGTCCGGCTGGCCCCCTCGGCGGAGCCATTCGGCCCGGTGGTAGCCGTGCCGTACTCCGTGCGAGGGTCCTTCGTACCAGCACGACCCGCCTGGGCCGCTGGGCAACACGCAACACGGGGGTGCACTCCAGATGCACAGGTTCATGCTCGCCGCCCTCGCGGCAGTCTTCACCATCGGGGCGTTCGCCATGCCGACCGAAGCCGCGACCAGCAAGTATCGCTCCGACGGCTGGCACATCTTCATGATGAACCAGCGAAGTGCGAGCACGGTCCTGATCGATCGCACGCCGCGTCGCGCCAAGGTCGTGATCATGCTTCAGAAGAAGGCTGGTCCGACCAAGTGTCGCGCTCGCGTGACCATCGACCGCGCCGGTCGCCGCTACTCCGGGGTGTTCGAGAAGTACAGCCGCACGCGCACGAGAGCCGGCGCATACCTCCTCACGCCCGGTCGTGACCGCACGATCGGCGTGAACATCAGCACGAACGGCCGCTGCGTCGTCCTGGTCGCCGTCAAGTAGTCGAACGCCGGGGGACCTGGCTCCCGCGCTGGAACCGAAGGCAGCCTCGAGGCGAGGCTGCCTTCGCGCGTTGAACGGGGCGGCTCATCATGCCATTCGTCGCCGCTCATCGCGCACCTCCCCCGCGAGGCCGTCGCCAGCGCAGCGCCAACCACGGGCACGTCGGCGAGGTCGTCGCCGTGGAGGGCGGAGCGCCTCACCCCATGTCGTGCGAGACCGCCTCCACGATACCCGCCGAACCGGTCTCAACCCGTTCAGGCTTCTCGCTTACGTGGCGCTGACACTCGGCAGCGCTTCCCCGTGTCGAGCGCCGCTATGCTCGCCGCGTGAAGACCATCCTCGTCGCTGACGACGAACGCAACATCATCGAGCTCGTCCGGCTCTACCTCGAACAGGCCGGCTACAAGGTCGTGGATGCCCGGAACGGCCAGGAGGCCCTAGACCTGCACGATCGCGTGGACCCGGACCTGGTCGTGCTCGACCTCATGATGCCCTTGATGGACGGGATGGAGGTCACCCGCGAGATCCGTCGTCGCGGTGAGACGCCGATCCTCATGCTCACCGCGCGCAGCGAGGATGTCGACCGCATCATCGGCCTCGAGCTCGGCGCCGACGACTACCTGACCAAGCCCTTCAACCCCCGCGAGATGGTGGCCCGGGTCAAGGCCATCCTGCGTCGGGCTGACCCCGCCTTGCGGGCCTCCCGACCGATGGACGTGGGCGACCTTCGCGTCGACCCTCGCCGTCGCGAGGCCTACGTCGGCGCGCGGCGACTCGAGCTGCGGCCCCGCGAGTTCGAACTGCTGGCCGCCCTGGCCCGTGACCCGGGCGTGGTCTGGACTCGTGACGACCTGCTCTCGAGCGTGTGGGGCACCGACTTCCCCGGCGAGACGCGCACCGTCGACGTCCACATCTCCGAGCTCCGACGCAAGCTGGGCGACGACGGCCCGCCGATCGAGACGGTCAAGGGCGTAGGCTACCGCCTCGTGCCGCCGCCCCGCGCACGCCTGGCGTGATCATCCCATGACCCTCCGCGGGCGCATCGGTCTTGCCCTCCTCGTCTTCGCGCTGGTGACGCTGCTGGTCCTGGGAGGGACGCTGTGGGTGGCGATCCGTGACCTGCACCGCGACGCCGCCCAGGGCTCCCTGGCCGAGCTGACGGTGCCCTACGCGGTCCGCGGCGGCCAGATGATCCCGCGGGAGGCGTTCCGGTTGCGCAACAACGACCGCCCGTTGGAGGAGTTCGTCGAGGCCTTCCGCGGCAGCGAGGCAGGCCAGCGCGGCCTGGCCGCGTTCGCAGCCTTCGTCCAGACGGCGCAGGAGGAGATCGACGAGGCGGGCATCTCCGTCATGCTGGTGCAAGACGGACGCGTCACCGTACGTGACCCCGAGACCCAGCAGGTCACCACCAGTGCCGTCGATCTCGACATCGCGATCCCGGACTTCTCGGGCGAGGTCGTCACCGGCACCACTGAGACCGACGACCTGGGGACCGTCAACTACGCCGCGACCTCCATCCGCGGCCAGCGCAGCGACCGCGTGCCGCCGGCATTGGTGCTGATGCGACGGGACGACTCGGACCAGCAGGCGACCGCCGACCTGGTGCGCGCCCTTGCCTTCGCGGGCCTGGTGCTGGTCGTCATCGGCATCCCACTGGCCGCGGGCCTGAGTCGGTCCGTGACCGGACCCCTGAAGCGGCTCTCGGAGGCGACCGGGGACGTAGCCAAAGGCAAGGTGCCCGAAGCGCTTCCGACCAGCGGGCCCATCGAGGTCGCCCAGGCCAGCGCGGCTTTCAACGCCATGGCCGCCGAGGTCGGCGCCACCCGCGAGGCGCAGCGGCAGCTGCTGGCCGATATCCGTCATGACCTGCGCACCCCCCTCACCGTCATCGGCGGCTTCAGCGAGGCGCTGCGAGACGGAACCGCCACCGGCAAGGAAGCGGTGCGTGCCGCCGACGCCATCTCCGACGAAGCCGGGCGCCTGGAGCGCATGCTCGACGACCTGGACCACCTGAACGTCCCCGGGCAGGCCGGCCCGCCCCTGCGGCTCGAGTCGATCGACAGCCTCGAGGTCGCTCGCAGCGCGGTCGAGCGCTTCGCAGCGGAAGCCGATGGCCGGGCGCAGGACTTGCGCATCGCCGATGGGGCCGTCCGTATCCGCCTCGCGGCCGATCGTGATGCCCTCGACCGGATCCTGGGCAACATCATCGACAACGCCCTCAGGCACGCGCCCTCGCCGGGCGGCCATGTGGTGGTCGATGCACAGCGCAACGGGGATCGCGCCATCATCGCCGTCACCGACGACGGACCGGGCATCCCGATCGCGGCCCTGCCCCACGTGTTCGACCGCTTCTACCGCGCTGATCCCTCTCGCACCAGCCGTGGCTCGGGCCTGGGACTGGCCATCGTTTCCGACCTGGCCGAAGCGCTCGGCGGCCGGGCCTTCGCGGAGAACGTGGCCGGCAACGGCGCGCGTGTGGGCGTGGTCCTGCCCGTGATCTCGCCGACGAGGGAGTCGCCGGGCCAGGCCTGATGGCCGGCAGGATGGCCGGCAGGGCATGATGGCGTGGTGAACGCCTCGCCGCAGCCGGCAGTCGCCCCGGCTCGACCCGTTCGCGGCCGCCACGGCGCGGTCGCCAGCCCCCACCAGCTCGCCACCCAGGCGGGGCTGTCGGTGCTGCGCGCCGGCGGCAGCGCGGTCGATGCGGCCATCGCCACCAACGCCGCGCTGGCGGTCGTGGCCGGACACAGCTGTGGTCTCGGCGGCGACGCCTTCTGGATCATCTGGGATGCCGGGCGCGCCGAGGCCGTGACGCTCAACGGCAGCGGACGTGCCGGTCGCGACGCCTCCATCGAGACCGCCCGCGCCGCCGGCCATGCGCAGATGCCCGCGCGCGGCCCGTGGTCGATCACCGTCCCCGGCGCGGTCCACTCCTGGGGTGAGGCCCACCGTCGCTTCGGCCGACTCGACTGGACGGACCTGCTGGCCCCGGGGCTCGAGCTGGCCTCGGGCTTCCCGGCCTCGCCGGGCTGGCTCGGGGCCATCGAGCGTTCGGCGCGGCTCTTCGGGACCAGAGGTGACTGGGCCAGGATCTACCGGCCCGACGACCGCGCGCGG
>JASFQX010000158.1:0-5261 GCA_050115215.1 Chloroflexota bacterium | reverse complement strand
GCCAGCCTGGCGACCGCAGGAGGGTTGCGGTGGTCCTCGAACAGCTCCAGGCGTTGCAGTCCCAGCCGCTCCACCACGTCAGGCCGGTAGAGCGCCTGGGCGGGGTCGTGGAGGACCCAGAACACGCCGTGATCGGTGTCGAACAGCAGCAAGGCTAGCGACTCGAGCCAGCCCAGCGCGAAGTCCTGGCCTTCGTCGACGATGATCGCGTGGTAGCGCGCGTCGGGATCGGCATCGACAGCGGCGAGCAGGGCATCGGGCAGCGTCTCGTCCCACCACTCCTGCGTGATCGGCGTCGGCCGCAGCGGCAGCACGTCCGCGCGCCCTGCCAGCAGCTCGCACAGCCGGTGGAACGTGGTCACCTCCAGCCCGGCCGGCGCCCTCGCGTCGGCCAGATCGCGCTGCATCGTGGTCGCGAGGCGCTGGTTGAAGCAGACCAGCAGCGTGCGGTAGCCCTCGGCCGCCAGCCGCCGAGCTCGCTCGGCGGCCAGCATCGACTTGCCCGAGCCGGCCGGCCCCACGACCTCCACCTGGCGCAGCGACTTCCAGCGGTTGAGGATCCGCGACTGCGTGCGCGAGGCGTCGACCAGCGCTGCCTTGTCATCTTCGATCCGTCCTCGCACCAGCCGGTGCAGTGACACCGTCGGCCGCAGCAGCTCATCGACGAGCTCCACGCCTTTCTGCCCCAGTGGCCGATAGCGCCCGCTCCCGTCCCCTCGCCAGTAGTCGAAGACGTGGTCGAGCCAGCGCTGGATGCCGTCGGTCGTCTCGAGCGCGTGCGCGTCGAGCACGAGCTCGGTCGGCGCCTCGATCCCCAGCAGTGCGTGGCCGCGGGGGAGGGACTCGAGATCGACGTCGGGCAGGGCCACCGCGTGCCCGGCCAGCGGATCGAGGTCGATGGGCCAGTCCGGCAGGTCCACCAGCTTGGCCCGCAGATAGTGCTTGGACGTGCGTGCCTGCTCGAAGGGCGAGACCTTGAGCTCGATGGGCCCAAGGTGCCAGTGGCCGTCGTGGTCGACGGAGGGCTCGCCTGCCTTCACCTCCAGCACCAGCAGGCCGCTGTCGGGGTGGGTGATGACCGCGTCGGCCTCGCCATCACGTGCCGGACCGCGCTCGTTGACCGGTCCTGTCCAGTTGACGTTGACGTAGATGCGGTACTCGGGCTCGGGCAGGGCCTCGCGCAGCCGCTGCTCGACCAGGCGCTCAGCATCTTCCCCGCGGGTCATGCGCAGGATTCTGCCGCTCTCGGTGACAGGAGTAACGCTTGACCCTGCACGCCCGCCCGCGCACAGTCCCTGCACACGCAGGGAGGGTGGCAGCGAACGGTGACTGGGATCATGCCTTGGCCCGTGGGGCAGGTCACGAGCCTCATCGGGGTGCCGCTGCGGGCGGACGTGGAGCTGCCCGAGGGTGAGTCGCTGGCGGGCTACGAGATCGAGCTGGTGCCGGGCAGGAAGGGCGCGCGCTCGCGCGCGTGGTCCGATCCGACCTGGCGCCTGACGAGCGAGCACCCACGCATCACCGCCATCGACGACCATCCTGCGTTCGAGGGCATGTCCGTCGGACGACGCCGCCCCACGGTGCGCATCGAGTCGACTGGGCCCTTCGATGCCTACCAGTGGCGTGTGACGCAGGACGGTGAGCCCATCGAGTCGGCGACCGGCGTCAGCGATGGGATCGAGCCCGGCGGCCTCGCCGCCGAGTTTCGTCCCTCGCGGCGGCTCCGACGCTCTGGCCGTGCAGGGCGGCCGCGGCGCTAGGGGGTGTTCTACCCGCCGGTCGACTCGCACCTGCCGGACATGCCTCCGAGCGAGGACTCGCGCATCGCCTACACCGCGCTCAGCCATGCCGGCCACACCGACGAGGACGCCTTTGCCGTCGACTTCAACTGGCGCTCCGGGGAAGCCGACCGGGGGCACTGGGTCCGCGCGGCGGCCGCCGGCCGGGTGAGCCGCATCGAGCCCGACAACGGCGAGGTGCACATCCGGCATCGCCGTTTCGACGGCGATGCCGACTGGGAGACGGTCTATGCGCACCTCGATCCCATCACGGTCCGCGAGGGTCAGCGCGTGCGGGCCTACCAGCGCCTGGGCCGGATCGGGTCGCGCTACTACGGCGATACGCCCATCTCGCCGCACCTGCACCACCAGCACCGCCAGGACGGCCGGCCGACGAAGATGCGCCTGCTGGTCGAGGGCGAGGTCCTCCCGGTCGAGGTCAGCCGGCGCGACCCCGGGCACACGATCGTGGACCGCCGGCCGATCCCCGGTTGGGAACGCCCTCGTGGCCCGGCGCCGGCGCAGCTGGCGGTGCGAACGCGGAGTGCGGCCGATCAGACGTGGTCCCCGTGGAGCGAGCTCGAGCTCGTGGTCGCGGCCAAGGATGCTCCGGCGATCGGCGAGCACGACGCCGCCTTCGGCTCCGGAGTAGACGGTGCGGCCATCGCCGTCGACTACGCCGGGCCGGCCGTGGCGCCCGGCGAGTACACGGTCCGCTATCGCGCCCGGGGGGACGACGGCACGACCACGCCCTGGGGCTACGACCGCACGGTGGTCGTCGAACCGGCGCTCGCGTCCTCGTCCACGGTCAAGCGCTCGAACGTCTCCGCCACCGAGAGCCAGCGATCCTCCGGCGGCTCATCGGCGGCGAACTGGATGACCCGATAGCCACGCTCACCCATGGCGAAGACGTAGACGGACATGGCCATCGCATCGCGATAGACCACGTCGAGCCGGGCGGTCTCGCCGGCGGGTAGCGACAGGACCACGCTCTCGACCTCGGAGTACTCCGGGTCAAGACTGAAGCCAAGACGGAAGAATGCCGCCGTCGCCCCAGGGTCGAGCTGCATGTCGTCCTCGACGGCCATCACGAGCGCGATCGCCTCGCTCTCCCCGCATACCGCCATGAGGTCGACGGCGGTCCCGTCGGGAGCGGTTTCGCCGAAGAGCTCGTGCCTGTCCGAGACATCCTCGATGCGCCAGGGGTCGGGCAGGGTCAGCGCGTACCCAGACGCTGGTCGCTCGATGCGGCCAGACTCGACCATCGGGCCGAGACCAAACGGTGGCTCGAACGCGGCCCAGATCCCGACCACCACGAGGACGGCGCCAGCGCTGGCCGCGACCGCATCGGTCAAGCCGCGGCGGTGGGGCCAACGGCTCTCCGCCCACGATGCCTGGAGGATGGCCAGCCCGGCCACGAGGCCCGCCGCCAGCCCGACCGTCACCACCGGCCACCGACGCGTAGGCAGGCTGCGTTGCCTGGCGATCCCCCATGCGATCAGCAGGACCGTCACCACCGCTGCCGGGATCGCCACCAGGAGCCAGTCGGTCGAACGGCCATCGATGCTCAGCAGCACCAGCATGCTCAGCGCGCCCACGCCGATCGCGGCGGCGACGGTCACGCGGGACGTCGGTTGCCGATCGCGCACCAGGAGCCACGCGATGGTCCCGGCGAGGACTGCGAAGGAAGGAGCCCTCGAGAGGTACGGCTCATCGAACGCGACCCACAGCAGCCCAGCGGCGAACAGCAGCACCAGCAGGCCAAGGAAGGTGCCCACGGCGACGATCACCCATGACGAACAGCCCGTCAGCGCAGCGGCACGCATGCCGATGACGGCGCCGATCCCGATGGACCCCAGCACGACGTAGCTGCCGACCGACTCGACGATGTCCCGGTCGAGGTCCGCACGCTCGACCGCCACGCCCGCCAGGAAGCTGAACGCCAGGTCCCCGACCACGAAGCAACTGAGGGCGACGGCAACCGCGCAGACGTAGGCGACCGTCTTCGCTCTGGCCGAGGCGGGGCGCTCGGTGTGCGGCGGGTCGGCGGCCGACTCGGTCGGGCCCTGACCGCCCGGAGGCTGTTCGTGGCTTGCCGGACGACTCGCCTGTGGCCGCTCGCCCGCGACC
Source organism: Chloroflexota bacterium (assembly GCA_050115215.1). Lineage (GTDB taxonomy): Bacteria > Chloroflexota > Limnocylindria > Limnocylindrales > CSP1-4 > JAFMJV01. Next base: position 1,353 of record JASFQX010000158.1, on the reverse strand, counting down.
GAGGCGGAGCCGCACGTGCGCATCCGCTGCAGGCGCTGTCGGTCATCCATCTTGATGCCCCCGTGGACCCATCGTCCACCCGGCGTCGTGAGGGTCAGGGGTCGTACGGCCCGGCCAGGGCTGACGACGCACTGGGAGGTGGCCGGCCTGTCCCGGGCTACGTCGCGGTCTGGATGTCAGGGGGTTGTCGTGGCCATGGGGGTGGTGCATCCTGTCACCACCATGGAACGGCCAGTGCAGGTGATGATCGGCCGGACCGAGCGACGACGCGCTCGCAGGCGAGCCGCCGAGCAAGGCCTGACGCTCTCCGAGTACGTGGCGCGTCTCGTCCACGCCGACCTCGATGGTTGGACACCGAAGATGAGCGTACCCGCCGCCATCTCCGTCGCCGATACCGCCGACACGGTCGACGCGGCCATCCCGCCCGACCATGACGGTACCTACATCGGCGAGGCTGTGGCCGCCCGCATGAACAAGCCCCTCGAGCCTGAGCGCTAGCCGCCGGACACCGGAAGGCCCGGGCGATCGTGGCCCGGGCCTTGCTCGGGGGAAGGGCTGCGGTGGGTCGCTAGCCGACCTTGTTGAGCAGACGGCCGGTGCCGTTGCCCTGACCCTCCTCGGCCTCGGCCTCGGCCTCGGCCTCGGAGTCAGGGAAGCCCCACGGGTTGCCGACGCCCGTGTCGTCCTTGTTCTCGGGGGCATCGTCGCTGGTCTCGACGTCACCCTCGGGCTGAGCGTATTCACCCTCGGGTTGAGCGTATTCACCCTCGGGCTGAGCGTATTCCGGCTGATCGTCGGCGACACTCCCGGCGTCGCTCACCACGTCCGGCTCGCCGATGGGCTCGGGCTCGCCGATGTGCTCGGGCTCGCCGGCCGCGGCGTTCCTGCTCACGATCTCGGCGGCCTTGGCGGCAGGCGTGTTCGAGAGGTCGACCTCGTCGCTCGAGAGTGCGATGTGCGGGACCACGATGGCCTCGTTCTCGCCCTTCCAGACCTGCAGCTCGACGACCACCAGCGGAAGGTGCTCGGCCAGCGTCTGAAGGGTGGTCTCGTAGCGGTCGGAGACGACCTCGGTCACGAGAACCGCGACGTGGGTCTTGTCGGGGTGACGAACGCGGTTCCGCGCCCAGTTGTCGAGCACCTGGAAGCCGCGTGATGCCTCCATCTCACCGAGCTGCACGTCCACGCTGAAGCAGCGACCTTCATCGGTCGCTACCAGCGAACGGTCTTCGTCATCGGCGACGCCGTCGGTGACCTCCAACTCGCCCAGGCCCAGGCGGCTCGGCTGCTCCCTGAGCCAGCCCTGCAGCCAGACCTCGTCCTTGCCCAGTTCGGTAACCGTCGACACGGCCC
>JASFQX010000157.1:0-5272 GCA_050115215.1 Chloroflexota bacterium | reverse complement strand
TCGGAGGCACGCCGCGAGATCTGGCGCTCGAGCTCATCGCGGAGGAGGAGGTTCACGAGCGCGGCTGGTATGCGGGCCCGCTGGGCTGGATCGACCGCCGGGGCGATGGTGAGTTCGTGGTGGCCCTGCGATCCGGCCTGGTGCACAGGGACGAGGCCGTCCTCTTCGCCGGCTGCGGCATCGTGGCCGACTCGGATCCCGAGCAGGAGTGGGACGAATCGGCCACCAAGCTGCTGGCCCTCGGCTCGGCCCTCGGCAGGATCGAGTCGTGAGCGGCTATGTCACCCCGGCCGGGCCGCTGCGCGCGGTGGTCGAGGAGCTCCTGCGCGGCGGTGTGCGCGACGTCGTCATCTGTCCGGGCTCGCGCTCGACCCCCATGGCGCTGGCCCTGCGGGCGACGGACCGGCTGCGCACGTGGGTCCATCTCGACGAGCGGGCCGGCGCCTTCTTCGCGCTCGGCGCGGCTCGTGCCACCCGCCGGCCGGTGGTGGTGCTGGCCACCTCCGGCACCGCGGTCGTCGAGTTCGCCCCGGCCGTCGTCGAGGCGCGCTACGGGCGCGTGCCGCTCGTGCTGCTCACCGCCGACCGGCCACCCGAGCTGCAGGGCGTGGGCGCGCCACAGACCATCGACCAGGTGGAGCTCTACGGCCGGGCCGCCAAGTGGTACGCAGAGCTGCCGGTGCCCGACGAGTCTCCCGATTCCGAGGCCGAGGTGCGTTCGACCGTGACCCGCGTGCTCGACGTGGCCCGCGCGGCTCCGGCCGGGCCGGTGCAGCTGAACCTGCCCTATCGCGAGCCGCTGCTGCCCGCCGGCGCGCTGGCCCTCCCGCCGTCGGTCGCGGCGACGCCCGCCACGGCGCCCGCCACGATCCCGCTCGTGTCGGCGGAGATCCTTGAGACGATGGTGCGGGCCGCGCATGCCGCGGCCAGGCCGCTGGTCGTGTGCGGCCCCTGCGACCAGCCCGGGCTGGCACCGGCGGTCGCGCGGCTGGCCGCGGCGCTGGGGGCGCCGCTGGTGGCGGACGTGCTGGCCAACGTGCGCAGCGGGACCCACGACCGGGCGAACGTCGTCAGCCACCATGACGCCCTGCTGCGGACGCCGGCCTTCGCCGGCATGCGGCAGCCGGACCTGATCGTCCGTTTCGGCGCGACCCCTACCTCCAAGGCGCTGGCCCAGCTGCTGGCCGAGGTATCCGGGCCGCAGCTGCTGGTCGACGCCGGCGCCGGCTGGAACCGGCCGACGACCGAGCCCGTCTCGCTCGTCGAGGCTGACCCCGTGGCCTTCGCCGAAGCGGCCGCTGACGCGGTGTCCGGCGAGAGCTCGGCCGATCCCGACTGGCGGCGCGCCTGGCTCGCGGCCGACCGGGTCGCGGCCGGGGCCCTGGAGGCCTGGTTCGCATCGCTTGACGAGCCCTTCGAGGGGCATGTCGCCCGGGCCCTGACAGAGGCGCTTCCCGATGGCGCGGTCGTCGTCGCCGGCAACAGCATGCCCGTCCGTGACCTCGACGCGTTCGTGCCGGGATCGGAGCGCGAGCGACGATTCCTGGGCAACCGCGGCGCGAACGGCATCGACGGCCTGCTCTCGACCACGTTCGGCATCGCGGCCACGCAGGAGCGACCGGTGGTCGGCATCGTGGGCGACCTGGCCTTCCTGCACGACCTCACGGCGCTCGCCGCGGCCGTGCGCCTCGACCTCGACGCCACGGTTGTGCTCGTCGACAACGACGGCGGCGGCATCTTCTCGTTCCTGCCGCAGGGCGGAGCGGTGCGGCCGGAGCTGGGCCTGCCGGCGCATTTCGAGGAGCTGTTCGGCACGCCACATGGATTGGATCTGGGCCCGGTAGCGGCCGCGCTCGGTGCTCGCCACACGCGCGTGCGCCACCACGACCTGGCCCCGGAGCTGGCGGCAGCCGTGGCTCGCCCCGGCGTGGACGTCCTGCACCTCCGGACGGACCGGGCTCGCAACGTAGAGCTGCACCAGGCGGCCCTGGCGGCCGTGAGCGCTGCGCTGGAGTCGCGCGCATGAGCCTGAACGTGCTCACCGCCGGTGCCGGATCGCCGCTGTTGCTGCTACACGGGTTCACGGGCTCCGCCCGCGGCTGGTCGGGTCTGCTGGACGCGTGGACCGACCGTCACCGGGTCGTGGCCCCGGATCTGCTGGGCCACGCTGGCTCGGACGCGCCGGGCGAGCCGGCCGCCTACGCGCTCGAGCGTCAGGCCGAGGGCTTGCGAGACCTGCTCGATCTGCTGGGGGCGAGCCCGGCCACCGTGCTCGGCTACTCCCTGGGGGCACGTCTCGCGTTGGTGCTGGCCCTCGACCATCCCGCGACGGTGGAGCGGCTGGTCCTGGAATCACCCTCGGCCGGCATCGCCGATCCCCTCGAGCGCGCCGCGCGCCGGGCCGCGGACGAGCAGCTGGCGGCGGACATCGAGCGCGCCGGCGTGGAGGCCTTCGTCGACCAGTGGGAGGCCCTGCCCCTGTTCGCGAGCCATGCCGACCTGCCGGCCGACGTGCGTGCCGCTCAGCGCCAGCAGCGGCTGCGCCACAGCGCCGTCGGTCTGGCGGGCTCGTTGCGCGGCGCCGGCCAGGGCGCCATGGCCCCGCTCCACGATCGCCTGGGCAGCCTCGTGGTGCCCACGCTCGTGATCGCCGGCGGGCTCGACGATACCGGTTGCACACGGGCGCGGGTGGTGGCCGACCGCATCCCCGGCGCCATCCTCGAGATCGTGGGTGGCTCCGGCCACACGCCCCACCTCGAGCGTCCAGCCGAGTTCCTGCGCATCACGAACAGCTTCCTGCACACCAGCGACATCGCAGCCTGAGGAGGACCCATGCCCACCGACTGGACGACCGCGCACGAGTACGAGGACATCCGCTACGAGCACTCGGGCACGGGCATCGCCAAGATCACCATCGACCGGCAGCACGTGCGCAACGCCTTCCGGCCCAAGACCGTGAACGAGCTCATCGATGCCTTCACCCGGGTCCGCAACGACAGCTCGATCGGCGTGGTGCTGCTGACCGGCGCCGGCGACATGGCGTTCTGCTCGGGCGGCGACATGAACGTCAAGACCGAGGGTGGCTACCGCGACGACGAGGGCATCGCCCGGCTCAACGTGCTCGACCTGCAGCGTCTCATCCGCTCGCTGCCCATCGTCGTCATCGCCCTGGTCAACGGCTATGCCATCGGCGGCGGCCACGTGCTCCACGTCATCTGTGACCTCTCGATCGCCTCGGAGAACGCCATCTTCGGCCAGACCGGGCCCAAGGTCGGCAGCTTCGATGGCGGCTACGGGGCGACCATGCTGGCGCGCATCGTGGGCCACAAGAAGGCGCGCGAGATCTGGTACCTGTGCCGCCAGTACTCGGCCCGCGAGGCGCTGGAGATGGGCCTCGTCAACACCGTCGTGCCGCTGGAGCAGCTGGAGGACGAGGGCGTCCAGTGGGCCAACGAGATCCTGGAGAAGAGCCCCACCGCCATCCGCATGCTCAAGCGCTCGTTCAACGCGGACGTGGATGGCCTGGCCGGCATCCAGGAGCTGGCCGGTGACGCGACCATGCTCTTCTACCTGACCGACGAGGCACACGAGGGCAGCCAGGCCTTCCTCGAGAAGCGCAAGCCCGACTACGCCAAGTACCCGCGCCGACCCTGACGCCGACCGATGCGCCCGTGCACTCCTCGCCCGTGAACCCCACCGCCACGACCGCGCCCCCGCGACCGTCTCGCGCCCGTGCCTGGCTGCTGGCCATTCGACCGGCCACCCTGCCGGCAGCGGTCGGCCCGGTCCTGGTCGGTCTGGCCGTGGCCGTCGGCCTGGGCGTGTTCGAGCCGCTGCCGGCACTGGCCGCGCTGGCGGTGGCGCTGTTGCTGCAGATCGCCTCCAACGTGGCCAACGATCTGTCCGACTTCCGCTCCGGCGTCGACACCGAAGCCAGGCTGGGGCCCCCGCGGGCCGCCGCCCAGGGCTACCTCGACGAGCGTGAGATGCTCGTCGGCCTGGGCATCATCGTCGGTCTCACGGGCCTGGTCGGCCTCTATCTCGTGTGGCTCGGTGGACCCATCATCCTGGCCCTCGGCCTCGCCGCCATCGTCAGCGCCTTCGCCTACACCGGCGGACCCTGGCCCTACGGCTACCACGGCCTGGGCGAGGTCTTCGTCTTCGTCTTCTTCGGGCTGGTGGCCGTGGCCGGCACGACCTACCTGCAGACGCTGACCTGGGAGCCGCTGGCCATCATGGCCGCGATCCCCGTGGGCTGCCTCATCACCGCCATCCTCGTGGTCAACAACCTGCGCGATATCGACACCGACCGTGCCGCCGGGAAGCGCACGCTGGCGGTGATGCTGGGCGAGCGCGGCGCGATGGCCGAGTACGACCTGCTGCTGGGCGTGGCCTACGCCGTGCCCGCGGCCCTGGTCATCGCCGGCGATGCCCCCGCAGCAGCCTTGCTGCCCCTGGCCAGTGCGCCCCTCGCGGTGGCACTGTTGCGCGTGGTGCACGCCGGCGGCGACCCACGCCGGCTCAATCCGGTGCTCAAGCAGACGGCCCGGCTCTCGCTCCTCTTCGCGCTCCTGTTCGCGCTCGGCCTGGCCGTGGAGGGTGTGGTCTGATGCGCATCGAAACGGTACGGGTGGAGGTCCTCGATATCCCCTTCCGCGAGCCCGTGGTCAGCGGTGCCCAGCGCTGGGAGCAGCACCGTGCCGGGATCCTGGTGCTCGGCACCGACGACGGGCGCGTCGCGCTGGGTGAGTTCCCGGCTCCTCGACCGCACGACCTGGGCGAGGATGTCTCGCCCCAGCTGGTGGAGGTGCTCACGGGGCTGGAGCTGGCCGACCCGGTGTCGGTGGAGGGCACGCTGCGCCAGATCGACCGCTGGCCGTTCGTGGGCCGCGCGGCACGAGCGGCTGCCGAGACCGCGCTCGTAGACCTCCTGGCCCAGGTCGGGCAGCGGCCGGTCAGCACGTACCTCGACCACCGGGCTGTGGAGGAGGTGGCCGTCAACGCCCTGCTCGGAATCGATGCGCCGGATGAGACCGCCGCGGCCGCGGCCACGCTGGTGGAGGGCGGCTACCGCTGCCTCAAGCTGAAGGCGGGCGAGGAGCCTGGCGGCGACATCGAGACCCGGGTGGCCGCGGTGCGCGAGGCGGTCGGACCGGAGGTGGCTTTGCGACTGGACTTCAACGGCAGCCTGACCTCGGCGGCGGCGCTGGCGGTGCTCGAGTCCGTGGCCCGCTTCGACCTCGAGTATGCCGAGCAACCGATCCCGCCGGTC
>JASFQX010000156.1:0-5274 GCA_050115215.1 Chloroflexota bacterium | reverse complement strand
GGTGCGGTCCGGACCGTCCCATGCCCCCCGACGACCGGCGGTCCGCAGGAGGATGCCTCATGGCCACGATCAACCCGTACCTCACCTTCGACGGCAACTGCGAGGAGGCCTTCGACTTCTATCGGTCGGTCTTCGGCGGTGACTTCGACATGATGCAGCGCTTCTCGGAAGCCCCGCCGGAGATGCCGGTCGCTTCGGAGGACGCGAACAAGGTGATGCACGTGTCGCTGCCGCTCGGCGATGGTCAGGTGCTGATGGGCTCGGACCAGCCCAGCGAACGTGGTCCGCTCGCAGCCGGCAGCTCGATCTCCCTCCACATCGGAGTGGACTCGGCGGAAGAGGGTCGGCGTCTCTTCGAGGCGCTCGCGGCGGGCGGCACGGTCGTGATGCCGTATGAGCCGCAGTTCTGGGGCTCTGATTACGGGATGTGCGCGGACCGCTTCGGCACCGTCTGGGCGATCGACTACGCGCATCCCCAGGAGGGGTAGCACGCTGCTCGCTACCACGCGCGTTGGGCCCGTCCTGCTTTCTGGGTCACCAGGTGTTCAAACACAGCACCTCGACCCGATCGCTTGCAGGTTCGGCACGCCGGACGTTCCGGGCTGACAGTCTGGGTCACGCCCTGGTCCGAACAGGACAGGATGCGCGTCCGACGTGTCGAGTCGGCACGCCTGGCGTGCCACGGGTGCCCGGCCGGAGTCAGGCCGGAGCGTGCACGGGAGCCCGGCCGGAGCCAGACCAGAGCTCGGCTGGAGCTAGACCGTGCCCTTCCGGTCCAGGACCCGTCCATCGGGACCCCGAAGTGTCAGCACCACCGCGGCCTGGCCCAGCTGGTGCGTGGAGCAGGAGAGGCAGGGGTCGAAGGCGCGCACCAGCGCCGAGACCCGGTTCACCGCGCCTTCCTCGATGTGCTTGCCGTCGATGAACCTGGTGGCCACATCGTGGACGCCGCGCCGGATGGCCAGGTTGTTGTGGCCCGTGGCCACGATGAGGTTGGCCCAGGTCATGGCCCCGTCGTCGTTGACGCGGTAGTGGTGGATGAGCGTGCCGCGCGGAGCCTCGATCACCCCTACGCCCTCGCGGTCGTTGACACCCGCATGCGCGCGCACCTTGTGGTCGAGGATGCCCGGGTCCTCCAGCAGCTCGCGCATCCGCTCCAGGCCGTAGAGCGCCTCGATGAGCCGGGCGTAGTGGTTGTGGAAGCTCGACTGCACGACACGCCCCAGCCGCTGCCGCATCTCCTGCAGCTCGGCGTCGGCCAGGGGCGTGGAGATGTGGTCGCAGACGTTGAGCCGCGCCAGCGGGCCCACGCGGTAGATGCCGTCGGCCAGGCCCAGGGGCTTGAAGTAGGGCGCCTTCAGATAGGAGTCGGCCATGGTGGCCTCGCCGATGTAGTCACCGTAGTCCGCCGCCTCCACCTGGTCGGCCACGATCTCGCCGGCGGCGTCGCGGAAGCGGAGGGCGCCATCGTAGAGCTCGAGCGCACCGTCGGGCGCGACCGTGCCGCAGTACATGGTGGGGAAGTTGCTGAACGTGGCCACCTCGTCGGGGAACGAGTCGATGGTGCCCTTCCACAGCTCGAGGGTGCGCTGCACGATGGCCAGCGCCTCGGGCCACTCCTCGAGCGTCTGCTCGCGCGCAGCCGGGTCGAGCCCAGCGTTGACACCGCCCGGCACGGTCCAGGCTGGATGGATGCGCTCGCCCCCGAGGCGCTCGATGACCTGCTGGCCGAACTTGCGCAGCCGTACCCCATCCTGGACCACCGCAGGATGCTCGGCCAGCAGCCCGGCGACATTGCGCTTGGCCGGGTCGTAGTCCATGCCCAGCAGCAGATCCGGGGCTGACAGGTGGAAGAACGAGAGCGCATGCGACTGCACGATCTGGGACATGTGCAGCAGCTCGCGCAGCTTCGCGGCAGTCCTCGGGATGCGCACGGCCATGATCGCGTCGCAGGCCTTGGAGGAGGCCAGCAGGTGGCTCACGGGGCAGATGCCGCAGATGCGCGCGGTGATGGCCGGCATCTCGTAGTAGGGCCGGCCCTCCACGAACTTCTCGAAACCGCGGATCTGGGTCACGTGGAACTGCGTCTCCGCCACCTTGCCCGACTCGTCGAGGTCGATGGTGATCGAGGCGTGGCCCTCGATGCGGCTGACGTGGGGGACTTCGATCCTGGTCATCATCGGCCTCCTAGCCGAAACGCTGGCGTGAGCCGAGATCCGGCATCCGACCCTCGAGCAGCTCGCCGATCACGAAGAGGATCGACTCGGCCGAGGGTGGACAGCCGGGAACATGGACATCGACCTTGATGTGTGCCTGCAGCGGCTCGACCCGCTTGAGCAGGCTCGGCACGCCGTCCGTCGGGATCTGGGGCTGGTCGTCGGCGCCCTCGACGTAGACCCGCTCGAGCAGGGCCCGCCTGGGGATGCCGTTGCGCATGGTGGGCACATTGCCGGTCACGGCACAGTCACCCAGCGCGACCACGATCGAGGAACGCTCGCGGGCCTCGGTCACCAGATCGAGGTCGTCCTGGCTGCTGACGGCGCCCTCGATGATGGCCACGTCGACGCCCTCGGGCCACTCCTGGGCATCGACCAGCGGGCCGAAGACGATGTCGGCCTTGGCCAGCACATCGACGATGGCCTCGTCCATGTCGAGCAGGGACATGTGGCAGCCCGAGCAGCCGTCGAGCCAGCAGGTCGCGATGCGCGCCTTGCGCGGCTGTTCCATCTGGGGTTCCATCACTGGCCTTCACGCATGATGTTCAGCTCGCTCACCACCGATCGGTCCTTGCGCATCTCCTCCACGGCCCAGCCCTTCTCGGCCAGGGCGCCGGTCGGGCACGCCTGCACGCACTTGCCGCAGCTGGTGCAGCTGGCGGCCTCGCCCCACGGTCGCTGCAGTTCGCTGACCGGGCCGCTGCCGATGCCGCGTCCGGCGATCTCCCATACGTGCGCGCCCTCGATCTCGGAGCAGGTGCGCACACAGCGTGCACAGAGCACGCAGCGGTTGGGGTCGAAGACGTAGCGTGGGTGAGACGTGTCCGGCGTCAGGTTCGGATAGCGATAGGCGTAGCGGACGCTCGTGACCCCGTGCTCCTGGGCCAGGTCCTGCAGCTCGCAGTGCCCCGACGAGACACACACCGCACACGTGTGGTTGCGCTCGCAGAAGAGCAGCTCCAGGGCCATCCTGCGGTAGGCCGACAGCTGCGGCGTGCGGGTGGTGACCGCCAGCCCTTCGGCCACCGGGGTGGTGCAGGCCGGCTGCAGCTTCCTGATGCCGGAGATCTCGATCATGCACAGCCGGCACGAACCCTGGGCGGAAAGGCCCTCCATGTAGCAGAGGGCGGGGATGTACTTGTCGTTGGCACGCGCGACCTGGAGGACGCTCTGGCCGGCGCTCGCCGCGATCACCTCGCCGTCGATACGGACCATCACCTTCTCACTCACGACGGTCCTCCTAGCTCTCGACGCTGCGGATGTCGCAGCGCAGGCAGCGCCGGGCCTCGCCGAGCGCTGCGATGGGGGTGAGGCCGACCGAGACCTCGGCATACGAGGTCACACGCTCGGCCGCGGGCAGCTCTGCGGGCGTGTGACGCCCGTACTCGGCTGGTGGGTCGGGCGGCTCCATCTGGTACACGAACTCGGGCAGCACGCTCGGGGTCAGGCGATCCATCAGGCGTCGGTCGATGTTGCGGGCCGCCTTCTTGCCGATGCCCATGGCGTTGGAGACGTTGGAGGCGCCGGTGATGAGGTCGCCGCCCGCATAGAACAGGTTGCGGCTGGACTCGAGCGAGTAGCGGTCGACCTCGAGCGTGCCGTCCTCCTCGTTCACCCGCAGCCCGGATGCATTGGCGAAGTCCGGGTCGACCCGCTCCCCGACCGCGAGGATGACCGTGTCGCAGTCGATGCGCATGATCTCGTCGGTGGGGACCGGACGACGCCGGCCGGATTCGTCGAACTCGCCCGGGCGTGTGCGCACGACCTCGATGCCGCGGACCCTGCCCTCGGCGTCGCCGATGATGCGCTGCGGAGCCGCGAGATAGGCGAGCCTGGCGCCCTCGTGCTCGGCCGCCACGACCTCTTCCGCGATGGCCGGCATGTCCCGGCGCTCGCGGCGGTAGACGATGGTCACGTCGGCCCCCAGGCGCCGGGCGGTGCGGGCCGAGTCGACCGCGGCATTGCCTCCGCCGATGACGACCACGCTCTTGCCCACCGGCACTTCCTCACCGCGGGCCATGGCCTCGAGGAACGGCAGCGCCGGGATGACGCCGGTCAGCTCCGTGCCGGCGAGGTGGACCCAGGCTTCCTTCCAGGTGCCGATCGAGAGGAAGACCGCGTCGGACTCATCGTCGATCTGGTTGAGCGAGACGTCCTCGCCGACTCTGGTGTCGAAACGGAAGCGGACGCCGGTCCGCTCGATGAGCTCGATCTCCTTGTCCAGCACTGCCTGCGGCAGCCGGTAGTCGGGGAGGGCATAACGGAGCATGCCGCCGGCCGCCGGGCGCGAATCGAAGCAGGTCACCTCGTGCCCGTACAGGGCCAGGTAGAACGCACAGGTGAGACCGGTGGGGCCTGCCCCCACTACGGCCACGCGCTTGCCGCTGGGCTCTCGCTGCTGCTCGAGCACGCGCTCGACCAGCGGCTCGAAGCGCTCGGTCAGGTAGACCTGGTCGGCGATCAGGCGGTGGACGTCCCGCATGTTCACCGCCTCATCGATGCCCTCGCGGCGGCAGCGGTCGTCACACGGGTGCTGACAGACGCGACCGGTCGAGGCCGGCAGCGGATTGTCGAGCACGACGCTGAGGAAGGCTTCGTCGAGCTGGTCCTCCTTGTACAGCTGCAGGAAGCGCGGGATGTTCATGTGCAGCGGACACGAGTTCTCGCAGGGCGACAGCGCAAGGTCCTCGCAGACACCGGCGCGACAGCGCGCGGCCAGGATGTGGTCCTCGAACTCGTGGCGGAAGTGCCGCAGGCTGGTCAGCACCGGGTTGGGCGCGCTCTGGCCCAGGCCGCATAGCGACATGTCACGGACCATGCGGCAGAGCTCATCGAGGGCAGCGAGGTCCTCGGTCGTGGCCGTACCGTGGGTGAAGCCGTCGAGCATCTCGAGGGCCTTGTCCAGGCCCACGCGGCAGGGCACGCACTTGCCGCACGACTCCGAGTGGGTGAACTCGACGAAGTAGCGGGCCACGTCGACCATGCAGTTGTCTTCGTCCATCACGACCATGCCGCCCGAGCCCATGATCGAGCCAAGCTGAGCAAGCGTCTCGTAGTC
>JASFQX010000155.1:0-5278 GCA_050115215.1 Chloroflexota bacterium | reverse complement strand
GCCCAGCTCGACCATGAAGCCGGCGCACCCCTGGCCACGCCTCGCTGGATAGCCGGTGCCGAGCGCGGTGATGCGCATCTCGTCGGCGGCGAGCGGCTCGGAGCCGGCGACATAGAGGTCGGGATACGTCTTCAGAGTGGCGCTCTCGTCCTTGACCACGAGCGGCGTGGTCGTCAGGGGCTCCGTGCCGTACGGCTCGGCCAGCATCTCGGTCGTCATGGGGTCCTCCTGTGCGCTGTCGGCTTGTCCCTGGTTCGTCGTCGATCGGCCCGGCTGGGGAGGCCGAGCATACGTGTACGTATACGTTCATATATTCTTACGCGCAATTGCACCCGTATGCTAGCCTGCGTGTCAAGTCCTATCGAGACCGAGGAGCCATGACTGCCACTGACGCCGTCGGTACGCGCCGTCTCGACCGTGAGCGACTCGGGCGTCCCGACATCCGCGCTCTCCTCGCGGTCCTCTCTGCCGCGTCCCATCTTCAGATGCGAGGTCAGGCTGACCTGCGCCGGATGGATAGTCCGCTCAAGATCCATGACTTCGACGTCCTTGTGGCCATCGCGGCGTACGGACCGCTGCGCCCATCGGAGTTGACGAGGAAGGCGTCGCTGGCACCGAGTCCCACGACCGTCTCCTCGATCGTCGCGCGCCTGGAGAAGCGCGGCCTCGTCAGGCGCGGACCGCACCCCGATGTCGGTGGCGGTGTCATCGTCGAGGCGACCGAGGCCGGCGGTGAACTACTGGAATCGCTCTTCCCCGAGGTCGAGCGCAAGGTCATCAGCTGGTTCGCGGGTCACTTCAGCGAGGACGAGCTCATCGCTCTTGCTGACACGCTCGAGAGGATCTAGGCCGCGGTCGGCGCGACTGCCTCAGATGGCTGGCCGCCAGTCATCGTGTCGCCAGGATCGTGAAAAGAGGATTGGAGCGGGAGACGGGGTTCGAACCCGCGACATCCAGCTTGGAAGGCTAGCGCTCTACCGACTGAGCTACTCCCGCTCGGCCGTTCATTCTAGCGCGCCGGCCATCGCTAGCCGCCCTCGTGCGGCTCGGCGATGACCAGCGGGTGCGAGAGCTGTGGGTGCGGGATCACGAGCATGGGGATGTCGAAGACGGCTTCGAGCAGGTCGGCCCGCAGGACCGTGGCCGGCGGACCGGTCTCGACCACGTGCGCCTCGTGCATCAGCACCACCTCGTCGGCGTAGGCCGCGGCCAGGTTGAGATCGTGCACGATGGTCAGGACGCCACGCCCCTGGTCGGCCATACGGCGGATGAGGCGCATGGCCGAGTGCTGGTGCGCCGGGTCCAGGCTGGAGGTCGGCTCGTCGAGCAGCAGGTAGCGGTCCGCCTGATCGGCTGGATCGCTCGCGTCGATCACCTGGGCCACGGCCCGGGCCAGGCTCACCCGCTGCTGCTCGCCCGTCGAGAGCGTGGCGTAGACGCGATCGGCCAGGCCCGCGCAATCGACGGCCGCCAGCAGCTCACGGATGACGGCTCGGTCGGCCTCATCGGGGTCGCCACCGTGGAGCGGCATACGGCCCATCATCGCCACCTCCCCGGCGGTGAAGGCGAAGGCCACCGCGCGCTCGGTGCTCATGACCGCGCGCCGCCGCGCCAGCTCGGTCCGGGGACGGTCCGTCAGCGGCCGCTCATCGAGCAGCACCGCGCCGCCGTCGGGGCTCCGGTCACCCGCAAGCGTGGCCAGGAGCGTGGACTTGCCCGCACCATTGGGCCCGGCCACGGCCACGAGCTGGCCGGGCCGCAGCTCCACCGAGACCTCGTCGAGCAGGGTCGCCCCGTCGACGTGCACGCTCACGCCGGTCGCGCGGTAGCTCATCGCGCCAGCAACCCCCGGTCGCGCAGCAGCAGCCACAGGAAGAAGGGTGCCCCGAGGACGGTGGTGATGACGCCGATCGAGAGCTCGACCGGGCTGAACAGGCTCCGCGCGAGCACGTCGGCCACCACCAGCAGGGTCGCGCCCAGCAGCGCGGAACCGAGGACCACGGGTCGGTGTGACTGGCCGACCCAGCCTCGCACCAGGCTGGGCACCATCAGGGCCACGAAGGCGATGACCCCGGCCGTGGCTACGGCCACGGCCGTAAGCAGGGCGAAGATGGCGCTGACGATGCGCGTCAGCCGGCCGACATCCACGCCCAGATGGCCCGCCTCGGACTCGCCTAGCGCAAGGGCATCGAGGCGCGGTCCCAGCCGGGCCAGCACCAAGACCGCGGGCACGACCACCAGCGCGGCCACGATCACGTCCCGGCCCACGATGCCGGCGAACGAGCCCAGCGTCCAGAACTGGACGCTGCCCAGCTCCGGCGTGCGCCCGGCTGCCACCACCAGCGCGGTCACGGCCCCGAAGAAGGCGGAAAGGGCGATGCCTGCCAGCAGCATCGTGGCCACTACCATCCGACCCGACGATGAGGCCACGCGGTAGACGATGCCCGCCGCCACGAGTGCCGCGAGGAACGCGGCCGCGACCACCAGCAGGGTGCCACCGTAGCCGGCCACGATGCCCAGCGAGACGGCGGCCGCCGTGCCCAGCGCGGCCCCGAGCGCGGCCCCGCCGCCGATGCCCACCAGCGCCGGGTCGGCCAGGGGCGTGCGGTAGAGCCCCTGCATGGCCACGCCGGCGGCCGCCCAGGCGGCACCGACGAGCGCGGTCGCCAGCGCGCGCGGGATGCGGATCGCGGTCAGCACGGTCTCCTGGCGCTCGCTGTACTCGAGCCCCATGTCGAGGCCGGTCTGGCCGACGAGGATGGCCACCACCTCCGGCGGCGAGATGGAGACGGCGCCGATGCCCATCGCGACCACGATGGCCGCGACGAGAGCGATGGCGAGGAGGGTGAGCCGGAGCCCTGTTCGGCCTACGATGCCAGCTCCGGGTGCAAGAGGCGCGCCAGGTCGGCGATGGCCTGGCCGGTGCGCGGGCCGAAGCCCATGAGGTAGAGGTCCTCCATGGCGAAGACGCGGCCGTTCTCGGCGGCGGGCGTCTGGCCGATGCCGGGGTGCTCGAGCACGGCGTCCCAGCCGCCCAGCTGCTCCACGGAACGGGTGGTGGTGAGGATGACCTCGGGTGCGGACTCGACGATGCCCTCCGGCGTCATAGGCAGGTAGCCGGGGAAGCCGGGGAACACGTGTGAGCCGCCGGCGAGGCTGATCATGTGGCCAGCGGCGCTGTGCTCACCGGAGATAAGCATCGGCGCGTCGGGCGGCTGGAGCACGAACAGCACGCGCGGACTGCTGGTGGCCTGGGCCACGAGCTCCTCGGCCGCGGCCACGTCCGCATCGAGCTGCTCGATGATCGCCCCGGCCTCGGCCTCCTTGCCGAAGATGGCCCCCAGCGTAGAGATGAGGTCGCGCGCGGCCTGCACGTCGTTGTTGTCGGGCAGCAGCAGGATGGGCACGCCGGCATCGCGCAGCTGCTGCACGACCTCGGACGGCCCGGTCTCCTCGTTGCCGATGATGAGGCTGGGGTCCAGGGCCAGCACGGGCTCGGCCGAGAGGAAGCGGTAGTAGCCGAGGTTGGGCTTCTCCTCCAGGGCCTCGGGCGGGTAGAAGCTGGAGTCGTCGATGGCTCCGATGTGGTCTTGCGCGCCGAGGGCATAGGCGGTCTCGGTGAAGACGCCACCCAGCGTGGCCACGTTGCTGACGTCCTCGATGGCGACCTCCACGCCATCGACGTCGGTCACGGTCAGCGGCTCCTGGGCCAGGGCGGCGGGGCTGCCGGCGGCAACGAGCAGGCCGGCGAGGAGCGGGGCGGCAAGGCGGGTGCGCAGGTTCATGGGGACCTCGTGGTGGTAGGGATCGGACGTGACCGGCGACGGCCGGCGTTGGCAGATGGTTCGTCAGCCACGCGCCTGATGTCCGTCGACGAAGCTGAGCAGGCACTGGTCGAGCGCGGCCGAGGCCTGATCGAAGAGCATCGAGACCTGGCGGGAATCGAGCGCTCGCCGGCGGGCGAGCGCTCCCAGCTCGGACATGAACGGCTTGCGCGCGGTCACGAACAGGGTTACCGCCTCCGTCAGGCTGACGCCGGAGCGGGCCAGGTGGAGGCCCAGCTCCGCGGCCGTGTCCCGAGCCTCCTCGAGCGCGGACCGGCGGGCGGCACCATCGTGGTCGAGATGCTCCACCAGCGCGGCCACCAGGCGCCGGCCGTTCTCGCGGAAGACCTCGCGATCGCCCTCGGGGATGGCCTGCACCGGATCGGGTGCCAGCTCGCTGCCGGCCCGGTAGGTGCGGCGATAGGCCGCCACCAGCTTCTCTTCCGGCTCGCCGAGACGGGAGATGCGGACACGATCGCGTGAGCGTGACCGGACCAGGCGCTCGAGGGACCGGCGATCGAAGCGACGATGCCCGCCGGGGGTGAGGTAGACCTCGACCCGACCGTCGTCGGCCCAGCGCCGCAGGGTGTCGGGGTCGACCCCCACGAGCTTGCTCGCGCGACCGAGCGGCAGCCAGGCATCGTCGGCCACTGATGTCTTGAGGTCGGGCACCTGTCCCCCGTTCAGAAAACCTGGGCGAAACTGGGTCTCAGCCGTTCACTAGCCGCCGGAGCATAGGCCCGTGTCGGAGCGGGTGTCAAACGGTCCCAAGACGCCACCTCAGCCGAGCAGGGCCCAGAGCGCGATGGCGCCCCAGAGGAGGCTGGCGATGACCAGCACCAGCGTGAAGACTGGCTTCTGTGTCTTGTGCCGGAAGACGTATCGACCGGCCCAGGCGCCGATGACACCGCCGATCAGGGCCAGGCCGTGGAGCACGGCCTCCGGCACGCGCCAGCTGCCCTGCTGTGCCTGGCGCTTGTCGATGCCGTACATGGCGAAGGTCGGGATGGTCCAGCCCACGATCCAGGCCAGGAGCGGCGACAGGCCCACCCACCAAAGAAGCACGAATGCCGAGATGCCCGCGATGGCGGAGCCGAACAGGGCTGGCCGGTTGCGTGGATCGATCATGCCCGTGATGCTAGTGGCCAGCGGCCCGTCCCGGACGGGTCAACGAGGAGGTGTGCCATGACCGAGGAACGGACGAACGAGGCCCACGCGGAGGCCGAAGACATGGCCGGCAAGGTCCCGCGACTGCTGGAGGGGCTGGCCGAGAGGCTCGGAGCGAGCGCCGGCGCCTCAGCTGTGTTCGGTGATCCGGTCGAGCGTGACGGCGTCACCGTCATCCCCGTGGCCCAGTCGATGGTCGGCACGGGAGCCGGTGGCGGAGGACAGGCCGAGGGCCCCGATTCGGGCCTCGGGGCGGGGGGTGGCGCGCTCACGCGACCAGTGGGCTA
>JASFQX010000154.1:0-5288 GCA_050115215.1 Chloroflexota bacterium | reverse complement strand
ACCGGGGACGGACGATGCTCGGGTCGGCCTTCGGGCGCGCCATGGCCTGAGCTTCCGGCTCGACTGCGGATTCCACGCCAATCCGATCACCCATTCCACGGCAATCCGATCAGCCGTTCCACGGGTTTCCGATCACCTCCACGTGAGGCCGCCGCAGCGGTGACGTGAGGGCCGCCGGCTCCGCCATCGTGACCTCGACGATCCACCCGTTCGAGGACGATGCCGGTGCCACGCCCCCGTTCCGCCATGCGCAAGATCCGTGAGCTCCTCCGCCTCCACCGCGGCGAGGGCTTGAGTCGCCGCCAGGCCGCGGTCGCGGCGGGCCTGCCCTATGCCACCGCCGCGGACCACCTCGCCCGCGCCGAGCGGGCCGGTCTCGGCTGGCCCTTGCCCGACGACCTCGACGATGCCGCGCTCGAGGCCCTGCTGTTCGTGCCCGCCTCGGCCCGGCCACCGACCGCGCGGCGCCCGATGCCCGACTGGCCCACGGTCCATCGGGAGCTGCGCCGCCACAAGGGCGTGACCCTGCAGCTGTTGTGGCTCGAGTACCGCGAGGCTCACCCCGAGGGCTTCGGCTACTCGTGGTTCTGCCAGACGTATCGTCGCTGGGCGGGTCGGCTCGACGTCGTCATGCGCGGGGTGCATCGCGCCGGCGAGAAGCTGTTCGTCGACTTCGCCGGCCAGACCCTGCCCATCGTCGACCCCGACACCGGCGAGGTGTGGCAGGCCGAGCTCTTCGTGGCCGTCCTGGGCACCAGCAGCTACACCTACGCCGAGGCACTGCCCAGCCAGGCCCTGCCGCACTGGATCGGGGCCCATGTCCACGCCTTCGAGGCCTTCGGTGGCTGCACCAGCATCATCGTGCCCGACAACCTCCGCTCCGCGGTCACCCGGGCCCACCGCTACGAGGCCGACCTCAACCGCACGTACGAGGAGCTGGCCGCCCATTACGGCTGCGCCGTCATCCCCAGCCGCGCAGGCAAGCCTCGGGACAAGGCGAAGGTGGAGAACGGCGTGCTCCAGGCCGAGCGCTGGGTGCTGGCCGCCCTGCGCCATCGCACCTTCTTCAGCCTCGCCGAGGCCAACGCCGCGATCGCCGAGCGGGTGGCCTGGCTGAACGCGCGGCCCTTCAGGAAGCTGCCGGGCTCCCGCCAGACGATGTTCGAAGCGCTCGACCGCCCGGCCCTGCGCCCCTTGCCGGCCCGCCCCTACGAGTACGCCGAGTGGCTGACGGCCAAGGTCAACATCGACTACCACGTCGAGGTCGACCGCCACTGGTACTCGGTGCCGTATCAGCTCGTGGGCCAGCGTCTCGACATCCGTGCCAGCGCCCGGGTGGTCGAGGTGCTCCACCGCGGGCGGCGGGTGGCCAGCCATCCGCGCAACACGGGCAGCGAGCGCTTCACGACCGTGCCCGCCCACATGCCCGAGGCCCACCGGCGCCATGCCGAGTGGACGCCCTCCCGCATCGTCGCCTGGGCCGAACGCACGGGACCCGCGACGGCCGATCTGGTGGCGCGGATCATGGCCAGCCGGCCGCACCCGGAGCAGGGCTTCCGCTCGTGTCTGGGGATCATGCGCCTGGGCCGTCGCTACGGGGACGAGCGCCTCGAGGCGGCCTGTGCGAGAGCCCTCGCCATCCGCGGCCTCAGCTACCGCAGCGTCGAGTCGATCCTGAAAGCCGGACTCGACGGGCTGCCCCTGCCCGGTGACGAGCCGGTCGGGTCCATCGGCGGCCACGCCAACGTCCGTGGCGCCGCCTACTACGAGTGAGCCAGGAGGAGACACCCATGCTCATCAGCCCCACCCTCGACAAGCTCCGGGCCATGAGCCTCGGGGGCATGGCCCGGGCCCTGGAGGAGCAGCTCGGCTCGGCCGAGTACGCCGAGCTCTCCTTCGAGGAGCGCCTCGGGCTGCTCGTCGATCGCGAGGAGCAGGATCGCGAGAACCGTCGCCTGGCCCGACGCCTGAAGGCGGCCAAGCTCCGCAGCGACGCGGTCATCGAGGACGTGGACTTCCGCGTGCCCCGCGGGCTCGACCGCGCGACGATCCTGTCCCTCGCCGAGAGCCACTGGGTCGACGCTCACCGCAACGTCCTCGTCACGGGTCCCACCGGGGTGGGCAAGACGTTCCTCGCCTGCGCCCTCGCCCAGGCCGCCATCCGGCGCGGCCACACGGCACTCTACCTGCGCCTGCCACGCCTGCTCGACGAGCTCGTGCTCGCGCGGGCCGATGGTCGGCTGCCGCGGCTCATGGTGGCCTGGGCCAAGGTGGGGGTGCTCGTGCTCGACGACCTCGGGCTGCAGCCGGTGCCGGCAGCCCGGGCGGCCGACCTGCTCGAGGTCATCGAGGATCGCGCCGGCCTGCGCTCGACGATCGTCACGAGCCAGCTGCCGGTGAAGCACTGGCACGAGGCCCTGGGCGAACCCACCGTCGCCGATGCCATCCTCGACCGGCTCGTCCACGACGCCTACCGGCTCGAGCTTCGGGGTGGCTCGATGCGACGGGGCGAGGTGCCCGACGCTGCGGACGAGCCGACAGCGAAAGGCCGGGGCCGATGAGCAGCATCACCGGCGAGCGCTGGCATGCCAGACTACCGGGAGACCACGGGAAGGAGGTGAGCGTCAGGGGCTGAACACGAGCCCTCGCGTCGGCCGCCAAGCGGCCTCCGATGGGAGTGATCGAAAACCCCGGACTGGCTGATCGGTTTCCGTGGAATGCGCACCTTGGCCGCGAGGGGGACGCTGTCCACAGCTGATCACGACGCTGCGGGCAGGTTCGCTAGCTGGGCGAACGATCATGCCGGCGAGCAGGCGTCGGCGCGGGTGCGCCCCGTCAGCTGGCGCCGTGGCAGCGCTTGTACTTCTTGCCCGAACCGCACCAGCAGGGGTCGTTGCGGCCGAGTTTCTCCCCGTCGGGTGCCTGGTTGGCGCTGCGCGCCTGACCCGTATCGACCTGCTGGTCTCCCTTCTGCAGCTGCACGTTCCGCGGGGACTGTGGCTGCAGCCCCGGCAGGAGCTGCGTGGTCGCCGTGACCGTGGCGCCGCTGGTGGCCGTGGCGCTGCCGCCGGACGAGGTGGCCGGCGTGACCGTGCCGCCGGCCGAACGCGCGGGAATCGCGCTACCAGGCTGTGCCGGCGCGCCGTTGCCGCCGGACTTGAGCTTGGCCAGCTGCTCGGGGCTGAGCGTGGGCATCGCTTGCGGCTCGCCGGGTGCAGCGGCTTCCTCCCGGCGCTGCACGCTGACGCGGAAGATGGTCGATGCCACCTGGTGCTGGATGAAGCCACGCAGCTCGTCGTAGAGGCTGAAGGCCTCACGCTTGAACTCGACGAGCGGGTCCCGCCCACCGTAGCCTCGGAGACCGACGCCCCGGCGGAAGTCCTCCAGCTCGGTCAGGTGCTCGACCCAGAGGGTGTCGATGGCACGCAGCAGGACCGCGCGCTCTACCAGCGCCCACACCTCCTCGCCGTACTCCTGCTCGCGCGCGTCGAGTGCGTCGGCTGCGCGGTCGTTGATGTACTCGACGATGTCGTCGCGGCCGCCCTGCTCATCGAGCGCGTCGGCGCTGAAGGCGTCGCCGGTGAGCCCGAGCGCGCCGAGCGACTCCGACAGGCCCTCGAAGTCCCACTCCGCCTCGACCTCGCCGAGGTGGGCGTCGATGACGCCGGCCAGCTCCTGCTCCACGAAGGCGAGCACGGTCTCGCTCAGGTCCTCGTTGTGGAGGACCTTGTCACGCTCCTCGTAGATCCGCTCACGCTGCTTGTTGATGACGTCGTCGTACTCGACGATGCGCTTGCGGATGTCGAAGTTGTGGCCCTCGACGCGCGACTGGGCGTTCTCCACCGTGCGCGAGACCATGCGCGACTCGATGGCCACCTCACCCTCGAGGCCCATGCGCTCCATGAGCGCGGTCACGCGGTCATTGGCGAAGCGCTTGAGCAGCGCGTCCTCCAGCGAGAGGAAGTAGCGCGAAGAACCGGGGTCGCCCTGGCGACCGGACCGTCCGCGCAGCTGGTTGTCGATGCGGCGAGCCTCGTGGCGCTCGGTGCCGATGATGTGCAGACCGCCGGCGGCGACCACCCGCTCGTGGTCCTCGTCGCACTCGGCCCTGGCCTCCTCGTAGGCCGCCTCGTAGACCTCCGCCTCGACCTCCGCGGGGTTGAGCCCGCGCGCGTGCAGCTTCTGGCTGGCCAGGCCGGCAGGGTCGCCACCGAGCTTGATGTCCGTGCCGCGGCCGGCCATGTTGGTGGCGATGGTGACCGCGCCGGAGTGCCCGGCCTGAGCCACGATCGGGGCTTCCTTCTCGTGGAACTTGGCGTTGAGCACCTCGTGCCTGACGCCCCGCTTCTTGAGGGCCCGGCTCAGCTGCTCGCTCTTCTCGACCGATGTCGTGCCCACCAGCACCGGCCGACCGGCCTCCTGGTGCTCGGCGATCTCGTCGATGACGGCGCCGAACTTGGCCTCCTCGTCACGGTAGACCAGATCGGCGAAGTCCTCGCGGATCATGGGCAGGTGGGTGGGGATGGCCATGACCTCGAGCCCGTAGATCTTGTAGAACTCCTCCTGCTCGGTCATGGCCGTGCCGGTCATGCCGGAGAGCTTGTCGTAGAGGCGGAAGTAGTTCTGGAAGGTGACGGTGGCCATCGTCATCGACTCGCGCTGGACGCGCACGCCCTCCTTGGCCTCGATGGCCTGGTGCAGGCCCTCCGACCAGCGGCGGCCGGGCATCTGACGGCCGGTGAACTCGTCCACGATGACGATCTCGTCGTTCTTGACGATGTAATCCCGATCGCGCTTGAAGAGCGCGTGTGCGCGCAGCGACTGCTCGAAGTGGCGCGGCAGGCGCGGGTCGGTCTCGACGCCGTACAGGTCGCGGATGTTGAGCATCTTCTCGATCTTGGCGATGCCCTCTTCGGTCGGCGCGACCGCCTTCTCCTTGAGATCGATGTAGTAGTCGCCGCCTTCCTCGGCGTTCTCGGGTCGTGGCTCGAGTCTCGGCACGAGGCGCGCGAAGACCTTGTAGAGGTCACCCGACTCGCCGGCCGCACCACTGATGATGAGGGGCGTGCGGGCCTCGTCGATGAGGATGTTGTCGACCTCGTCGACGATGGCGAAGTAGCGGCGGCGCTGGACCCGCTCCGAGAGCTCCTGGACCATGTTGTCGCGCAGGTAGTCGAAGCCGAGCTCGTTGTTGGTCGCGTACGTGACGTCGGCGTCATAGGCAGCCTTGCGCTCGACCGGGCGCAGGTGCACCAGCGTCTCGTCGCTGGTCTGGTAATCGGGGTCGT
>JASFQX010000153.1:0-5289 GCA_050115215.1 Chloroflexota bacterium | reverse complement strand
AGGCGCTGTGCGCTGCGGTGGCCGACGACTACGGTGGGGACGCTGAACGCATCTGGACCGAGGCTGCCGACGGGCCCGACCTGGAGCGGCGCCTGCTGGCCCTGCCCGGCATCGGGGACATGAAGGCCAAGGCCCTGCTGGCGATCCTGGCCCGGCGCTTCGGCCTCGCCGTGGAGGGCCTTGATGTGGTCATGCCGCAGCACCCCACGCTGGCCGATGTCGACTCGGCCGAGGCCCTCGCGGCCTACCAGGAGCAGAAGCGTGCCGCCAAGGCCAGGCGCAAGGCAAATGGTGGTGCTGGCGAGCCACGGGCCGCCCGTTCGCCGCAGCAAGGATGAGACGGCGTCTCAGCTAACGGGCTTCCCAGCGCAAGCCGGGTGGAGTAGATTCGGCGCAGGAGGTTCTCGGATCGAATGCTCGATCTCCGCAACCGGCAGGTCCGGAAGACTCGGAGCCCCAAGGCCGTCGAGCGGTCATGGGTGCTGCCGCAGACCGCGGATGGATCGCACGGGATGAGCAACCTTCTGACCCAGCCCCGAGCGGGCAACATCTCATCTGACACGCGAGCCGGCTGATCCGCGCGGTCGGGGTCGTGTGCGCGTGCGCCACGCTCGCCGATCGCATGCCAGCAAACCACGTTCGACCCACGCCCTGAGCGTGGGTTTCGTATTGGGCGGCTGGTTCGCCGCGCGAGATCAGACCCCGGCCGCCTGCCGCAGCCCGGCCTGGAGCCCCCGCGCGGCCGTGCCCGGCCGGCCGTCGCCGACGGGCTTGTCATCGAGTCGGACGATGGGCATCAGCTCCCGCACCGAGCTGGAGCTGAAGGCTTCCTCCGCCGAGGCCAGGTGGGCCAGGGGAAACCATCCCTCCCGCACCTCGAAGCCAAGGTCACGAGCGATCTCCATGACGTGGGCGCGCGTGACGCCGGCGAGGATGCCCAGGTCGAGCGAGGGCGTGTAGAGCGTTCCCGCGCGGCGCCACCAGACGTTGGTCACCGGGCCCTCCAGCACCGAGCCGTCGGCGGCCACGAAGACGGCGTCCTCCGCCCCGCGTCGTCGTGCCTCATCGAAGGCGGCCATGTTGACCGCGTAGGAGGTGGACTTGACGCCGTCGAGCAGCCAGGGCGCATCCTTCCGCAGGCGTGGGTCGGTGCCCAGCTGCAGCGAGACCGCCGCGATGCCCGACGCGCGCTTCTGCTCCAGGTCCTCCGCGATGGGCAGCACCACGACCATCGAGACGGGGCCGGCGCCGGCACGGCCGCCGGTGACCGTCAGGCGCAAGGCGCAGTCGCGTGCACCGGAGGCAGCGATGACCTCGGCCGTCAGCGCCTCCAGTCCGGCCGTGTCGGGCGGGTCGAGCCGGAGGCGCTCAGCCGAGTAGCGGAGCCGCTCGAGGTGCTCACCCATGGCGAACGGGCGCCCGGCGTAGACACGCAGGGTCTCGAAGGCGGCCAGCCCCCGCGACAGGCCAGCGTCGTCGGCGTGGATGACGGGGACATCGGGGTCGATGACACCACGGCCGAGCACGCCGACCGCCAGCGGGCGAGCGTCGTACTTCATGCTGCCACCGGCGCGCGTGCACCCACGCGGACGGCCTCGAGGAGCGGGCGCGCCTTGACCCACGATTCCTCGACCTCCGCCGCCGGCTCGGAGTCCCACACGACGCCGCCGCCGACCCACAGGTGGATGCGGCCGTCGACGATGGCGAAGGTGCGGATGGTCAGCCACAGCTCGAAGTCGCCGTTGGGCCAGACCGTGCCCAGGGCGCCCATGGAGGCGCCGCGACCGACCGGCTCGAGGGCGTTGATGTGATCGAGCGCGGCGATCTTGGGCGCGCCGGTGACCGAACCGCCGGGGAACATGGCGGCCATCACTTCGGCCCACCTGAGGTGCGGGCGAACCGAACCTTCCACGGTCGAGACGAGATGCTCGACGCCGGCCATCGAGCGGGCTTCCATGAGCATCGGCCAGGCCACGCTGCCGGTCAGGCAGATGCGGCCGAGGTCGTTCCGCTCGAGGTCCACGATCATCACGTGCTCGGCGGCATCCTTGGCCGACCGGCGGAGGGCAGCCGCCTGCCCCCGCGGCCGCGTGCCCTTGATGGGCATGGTCCAGATGCGGCGGCCGCGGCGCGCGAGGAACAGCTCGGGCGTGGCCGAGGCGATGGTCCAGCCGGGGCCGTGCAGCGGCCGCGCCCGCAGCGGCCCGAGGAGCGCCAGCGCCCCGTCGAGGCCGGCATGGTCGCCATCGAACGGAGCTGACAGGTGCTGGACGAGGTTCACCTGGTAGACCTCCCCGGCGGCGATGGCCTCGCGCGCGCGGCCCACGGCCCGGGCGTAGTCGTCGCCGGGCCATGTCCGGTCCCAGGCGCCGACGCGGTACCCGCCGCGTCCGCCCGCGGACACGGGCTCGTCGGTGGAGCGGACACGACAGGCGGCCAGCGGCAGCGCGGCCGGCTCGGGACGCGCCGGCCGGCCGGAGCGACGGAGCGGCTCGGAGAGCGCGTAGCTGAGGTAGACGTCGGCGCAGCGTCCGGCGGCAGCCTCGGGCGTGGCGAAGAAGCCGGCCCCGCGCAGGTGCTGTTCAAGGCGTTCGAAGGCACCCTCGACCTCGTCGAGCTCGAGCCAGCCGTTGCTGCTCACCATGGGTCGGGGTTGGGTTCGCCGGGCGGCGGGTGGAAGCTGACGATGACCCGGCCCGGAGCATCGACCGGCTCCTCGGTGAGAAGATCGAAGGCGCCGGGGTAGCGCTTGCGCAGGGCGCGGCGCAGATCGGGCAACGTGCGCTCGAGCAAGGCCACGTCGGCCACCCCCGTGGCGAACTCGTCGCGCTCGGACGCGGGACGGAATCGGGCCCGCACGAAGATGGCCTCGAAGCCATCGGCGTGCCAGGCGATCCGGATCGAGCCATCGTGCTGGAGCATCGGCCCATGGTAGGCGCAACGCTCGGGCTTGGGCCGGGACTCTATGCTGGTCGCATGTTCGACGAACGACCCGATATCCAGGAGCGATTGGACCGCGAGCTGGTCGCCTGGATGACCACGGTCAGCCCCGACGGGCAGCCACAGACCTCGCCGGTGTGGTTCCTCGTCGAGGACGAGACCTTCATCATCTACTCGCTCGCGTCCACGCCCCGGACCCGCAACATCGCGGGCAACGCGCGCATCTGCCTCAACCTCAACAGCACGCCCGAAGGCGGTGAGGTCGTCATCATCGAGGGCACGGCCGAGATCATCGCCGACGGCCGCCCGGCCAGCGAGGATGTGGCCTACGTGGAGAAGTACCGCGGACCGATGGCCGACCTGGGCATGACGCCCGAGTCCTTTGCCACGGACTACCCAGTGCGGATCCACGTCCGACCGAGCCGTCTCCGCGCGTCGTGACCGCCCGACCCCTGCGCGTGGCGGCTGACGAGGGCCTCCACGACTACGCTGCGCGGCACACGACACCGCCCACGCCCACGCTCGACTCGGTGGCCGCCTCCACCCTGGCCTGGAGCGACGCGGGCGCGACCATGATGATCGACGCCACCGAGGCCCGGTTGCTGGCGCTGCTGGCCAGGCTCGTCGGCGCCCGGCGGGTCCTCGAGGTGGGCACCTTCAGCGGCTACTCCGCCCTGGCCATGGTCGAGTCCCTGCCGCCGGACGGGCACATCGACACCCTCGAGCTGGATCCCGACCACGCCGCCAAGGCTGCCGAGCATATCGAGGCCGCGGGAGAGCGCGGCCGCATCACCGTCCACATCGGTGTGGCGCTGGATACGCTCGAGCAGCTCGCCGGCCCGTACGACCTGGCTTTCATCGACGCCGACAAGTCGGCCTATGCCGCGTACTACGAGCGCATCGTGCCCCTCATGCGCCCGGGCGGGCTGATCGTGGCCGACAACGTCTTCCGTCACGGCCGCATCCTCGACGGCGATACGTCGGACCCCAGCGTCAGGGGCATGCGCGCGTTCAACGACCGGGCTGTCTCCGACCCGCGAGTGGAGACGGTCATGCTCACCGTCCGCGACGGCATCTCGCTCATCCGCGTCCGTGACTGACCCCGCCCGCCAGGGTCGGCTGACCGTCCTGTACGACGCTCGCTGCAGGGTCTGCACCCGCATCGCCGGACGTCTCGCCGGCGCGGACAAGCAGCGGCATCTGCGCATCCGACCGCTCCAGCGGGCACGCGAGGACGAGTGGGAGAACGTGCGGCGCCTGCGGGCGGAACGCGACCTGCGGAAGGCGCTGCACGTCATCGACGAGGACGGCGTGTGGGCCAGTGGCGGCGAGGCCATGCTCAGGACGCTGGAGCGAGTCGCGCTCTTCAGGCCCCTCGCCCGGCTGCTGCGGACGCCGCCGCTGGCGCCGCTGGTCGAACCTGGCTACGGCTGGTTCGCCGCGCACCGGGCCCGTTTCGCCTTCCTGGCTGGTTCCTTCGGGCGTCGCTCACCCGACCCCGCTCATTCGGCCCCTCGCAACGCGTCGGTCGGCGATAGCCGCGCGGCCCGCATGGCGGGGTAGAAGCCGGCTACCGCGCCGATGCAGACGGCGGCGACGATGCCGCCGACGACGGCGACGGCGGGGATGATCGGCATCCACGCCTGGCTGAGCGCGTAGGCCACCGCCAGGCCGGCACCGAGGAGCACGCCCAGCACGCCACCGACGAGGGCAAGCGCGAGCGCCTCGCTCACGAACTGCAGCGCGATGTGACGTCGGGTGGCGCCCAGCGCGCGTCGCAGGCCGATCTCACCCCGTCGCTCCATGACGGACATGAGCATGACGTTGGCGATGCCGAAGCCGCCGACGATGAGGGCCACGGCGCCCAGGCCCAGGAAGAGGTCGGTGAAGGCGACAGCAGCCGCGGCCTTGGCCTCGAGCACGTCGGAGGGGCGGGTCACCTCGACCTCGCTGGCGTCCTCCGGATTGGCCGTCCGGCCCATGACCGCGCGCACGTCGTCGATGTAGTCGACGTCGCTGCGTACGTAGATGGTGGACGGAGAGCCTTCGTACGAGAAGAGCTGCTCGGAGACCGGCACGCCCACGAAGGCGGAGGAGTCCAGCTCCGAGGCCAGCTCGACCGGCGCCAGGACGCCGATGACGCTGAACCAGCGGTCACCCAGCCACACGCGCACCCCGGGCGCGTCGATGCCGAGGCGGCGGGCGGCGGTGTTGCCCAGCACTGTCGTCGGCAGCGTCGAGCTGGCTTCGTCCAGCCACGAGCCGGCGGCGACCTCGGCGCGCAGGGTGTCGAGCAGATCGAGGTCGGCGGCGGTGACGCTGATGCCGCCGGTCCGGCCCTCGTCGATG
>JASFQX010000152.1:0-5301 GCA_050115215.1 Chloroflexota bacterium | reverse complement strand
GGGCGCGCTGAAGGACTCGCCGCACTGGAAGACGGCCGAGGAGACCTACCGATGGGTGCGCGATCTCCGCGAAGAGGGCGAGGGTTGAGCACTGCCTACGTGCTCGACACCACCCTCCTCATCGATCACGCCAAGGGCCGACGCGACGGCGTCGAGATGCTGGCACGGCTGTTCTCCGAGACCGGCCGGCTCTACACCTGCGACGTCGTCACGTGCGAGGCGTTGTCAGGTGGCATCGACGAGGAACGCGAGCTCATCACTCACCTGCTCGATGCGCTCGAGTTCGTGGCGATCGACCCCGAGGGCTCGCGCTGGGCCGGCGATCGTCGTCGTGAGCTGCGAGCGCAGGGCCGCCGCAGCCCGCTCGGCGACTCGCTCATCGCAGCCGTCGCCTGGTGCATGGATGCGACGATCGTCACGCGCAACCCGGTCGACTTCGAGCGCTTCGGTGTGCCCGTGCTGGGCTATGGCGAACCGGTCGGGACCTAGGCCAGCGCCGGCACGAAACGGGGATCGACCTGGTAGACGTCCCGGATCCGCTGGGGCGTGAGCACCTCCGCGGCGGGGCCGTCCGCCACCAGCCGCCCCTCGTCGAGCAGCACCAGCCGCGAGAAGAACTGAGCCGCCAGCGACAGGTCGTGCAGCACCGCCAGCACGGTCAGCCCCACACCGGTGAGCCGTTGGAGCAGCGCCAGCACCTCCACCTGGTGGCGCAGATCGAGATGGACGGTAGGCTCGTCGAGCACGATGAGCCGGCCACCCTGGGCCACGGCCATCGCCAGCAGCACCAGCTGACGCTCACCCATCGACAGCTGCTGGACATCGCGCCCGCGGAGCCGGCCGATGCCCACCCGGGCCATGGCCGCCTCGACCGCCAGCCGATCCTCGTCGGTGGCGCCGGTGAACGGGTTCTCGTGCGGGATGCGGCCCAGCTGCACGACCTCCTCCACGCGCATCGAGAAGGGCAGGTCGACCTGGCTGGGCACGACCGAGATGGCCCGCGCGATGGCCGAGCGTTCGATCGAGGCGAGGGGCACGCCATCGAGTGCGACGCTCCCGCGGGTGGGCTCGACAAGGCCGGTCAGGCAGCGCAGCAGGCTGGACTTGCCGGCACCGTTGGGGCCGACCAGGCAGAGCCCCTCGCCGGGCGCGAGGTGGAGATCGATGCCGTCGAGCACGTCGACCCGGCCGTAGCGCAGACCCAGCCCCTCGATGTCGACCCGCAGGCCGTGGCCCGTCACAGCTGATACCCCGTGCGGTAGCGACGCAGAAGCGCCACGAAGATGGGCGCGCCGATGACGGCGGTGATGATGCCCACCGGCAGCTCGCCGGCCAGGCGAGCCCCAAGGTCGGCGATGACCAGGAAGGCGCCACCGTAGATGGCCGAGAGCGGCAGCACCAGCCGGGCGTTGGGTCCGACCACGAGGCGCACGACGTGCGGCACGACCAGACCCACGAAGCCGATGAGCCCCGCCAGCGCCACCGCCGCGGCGGTCACCAGCGCAGCCAGGGCCAGCAGGATCGCCCGCTCGCGGCGGACGTCCACGCCCAGCGAGAGCGCCGTGTCGTCACCGAGGAGCAGGCCATTGAGCGAGCGCGCCCGGGCCAGGATGAGCAGCGTGCCCACCGCCACCACGGGCAGGCCGACGACGAGGCTCTGCCAGTCGGCGCCGTGGAGGCTGCCCAGCAGGTAGAAGAAGATCTGGCGCAGCTGCGAACCGGAGAGGTACATGGCCAGCGAAAGGCCGGCCGCCAGCATGGAGCCGACCGCGTAGCCCGTGAGCAGGATGGAGGTCATGGTCGAACGCCCGCCCCCGCCGGCCACGCGGTAGACGATGGCGATGGCCACGAGCGCGCCCACGAAGGCGAAGATGTTGACCAGGCCCAGGCCCAGCCAGGCGACCTGGAGGGGCAGCAGCACGCCGATGGCGGCGCCGAGAGCGGCTCCGCTGGCGGTCCCGAGCACGTAGGGATCGGCCAGCGGGTTGCGCAGCAGGCCCTGGAAGGTGACGCCGGCGACGGACAGGCCCAGCCCCACCACCAGCGCCGTGAGCACACGCGGCAGGCGGAGCGTGGCCACGATGGTCTCGGACGAGGCGGCCCAGGTCTGCTCTACGTCCAGGCCCAGGCGGTGGGCCAGGATGGCCACCGTCTCGGCGGGCGCGATGGCCACGGTGCCGAGGGCGGTGCCTGCGACGACCGCCATGATCAGCGCGAGCAGCCCCAGCAGGCCCAGGACCAGCGGACGCCGTCGCAGACGCTCGAGCGAGCCGTGGTGGACCGACGCCTGCTCGCGTACGAGGTCCGTGGTGGTCATGGTCAGCCCGCTTCACACATGGGCGGGTCGGCGGGGAACCCGGCCAGCTCCAGCCCGGGATGGATGGCCCGCGCCAGCGAGGCCAGGCCCTGCGGCAGGCGCGGTCCCGGTCGGGTCACGGTTACGTCGTCGACCGGAGCGACGGCGCCCTCCACGACCGCGGTCATGCCCTTCCAGCCGGCGCGAGCGGCGACGTCGGCGGGGCACACGCCGTAGTTGGCGTCGCCGAGCACGATGACTTCGGGATCGGCCACCACCAGCTCCTCGATCGAGATCGACCAGCGCGCAGGATCCGCGGTGGTAATGGGGTCGCCACCGGCCAGGGCGACCATGTCGGCCACGAACGAGTCGGGCGCAGGGGCGTAGATCTCGGTATCGGCGCCGATCTCGTAGAAGACCCGTGGGCTGCCCGCGACGCCGGACACGGCCTCGGCGATGGTGTCGAGCTGGGCCTGCAGCTCGGTCACCAGCTCCGCGGCTGCGTCGCCCATCCCGATGGCCTCGGCGATGAGTCCGATATCGGCCAGGACGCCCGGCACGTCGGGGGCGTAGACGACGATCACCGGGAGGCCCAGATCGCGCATCGTGGCGATGTCGTCGGGCTGCGTGAGGGAGTTGCCGCCTGCCAGCACGAGGTCCGGCTCCACGGCCAGCAGGCGCTCGAGGTCGACGGCGTTGTAAGACGCGACCGGCGTCACGTCGGTGGCCTCGGGCGGATGGTCGTCGGCCTCGGTCCGGCCCACGAGCCGGTCCCCGGCACCGAGAGCGAAGACGATCTCGGTCGTACCCGGGCTGAGGCTGACGATGCGCTGGGGCAGGGCCTCGATGCTGACCTCGGTGCCCTCGTCATCGACCACCGTCAGGGGGAAGGCCTCATCGGCCGCGCGGGCGGCATCGGGGTGCGGGGCCAGCACCAGGCCGGCGAATACCGCTGTGAACAGAGCCACAAGAAAGCCCCGGCTGCGTCTGCCGAGGGCCTGGTCGGTGCTGGATGTGTCCATGTGCTTCCCCTTTCGCGCGAAGGGCTGGCGCACGATCCAGGGCACGGCGGCCGGACTTGGGGCGCGAGAGCGCCCTTCACCGTAGCGGGACTGTGTCGGATTCTCACCGAGCTTCGCGTGCACTGGACCCGCTATTCGCTTGTCTCCGCGAGTGTACTCCCACCAGTTCCCGCCCGAATGGCCGAGTGGCTCGTCGCGGGTGGGACAGGCGGCCGTTATCGGACAGCACGCACGAGAGCACCCGTCCACGCTCGGATTGCTGCTCCTGCATGTGCCTGCGTACCACTTGGTGGCACCCGCCAAGTGGTACGCGAAGTGGTACGGCTACGCTACTGCTGCACATCCTCAGGCGCGCGGTCGACGGCGGCTTCCTGCGCAACCCGGAGGACCGCCGCGGCCGCCCCGGTCACTACATCGTCGGCGAGCCGCGGCCGGACGACGTCGAGGTGCTGCCAGACCCGGACCAGCTGGCGACGACACCAGCGCCAGCGGCACCGCCGGCCGGCGTGGACATGGCCGCCGAAGGGAGCGCGGTCTACGTCGTCGAGGACGACAACCCAGGTAGCGCAAAGGACGCCGCGCGATGACGCCAGGAAGTCTGTGCCCTATTCCCCCGCCGACTGTGCTGCACTCGTGCATCCACCCGACAGGAGAGGACCGATGAGCGCCGCAGGCGGCCGAGGCGGCGTGATGGGATCGCTGCTAGGTAGAGACGCTGTCGAGCTCCTCCTACTTGGTGGCCGTGGTGAGTGCGCCCCTCGGGGTGATCTGCATGCAGACCGCAGTCGTCGAGACTGGCATGTCGGAGTTGGTGGGGTTCCTGCCACCGGCAGCCCAACCCGAGAGGTCGTTGAGCGGATGGCTGCGGATCGCTTCGAAGCCAAAGACCTTCCCGGAATAGAAGCCACCGCCGGTCACCTTCGAGCCTGCGGGACACCGCGCGATGTCGGCGAAATCCTTGCCGGGCGCGAGGGTTCTCTTGACCTCCACGTAGATGAGCTTGATCCCGGTCACACCTCGGTCGTCCACGCCGTCGGCGAAGCCAGCAGGCTTGTTCTTCACCTCGCCCCAGCCGATCTGGTTGTCGGCGAGGATGCCGGGCTTGTTCTGGACCTCGCCCCAGCCGATCTGGTTGTCGGCGAGGATGCCGGGCTTGTTCTGGACCTCGCCCCAGCCGATGGCGCCGTCGGCGAAGGCCGCGGGCTTGTCGGTCACGTCGGGCCACGCCACGCTGCCACCAGGGATGGTCGGCTTGTCGGTGACCTCGGACCAGCTGATCTCGCCGTCGGCGAAGGACGCCGGCTTGCCCTGGATGGACTTCCACTTGGGTCGCACGATGTTGGGTGGCAGCTCGCCCTTCCAGTTCGTAGCCACGAGCTTCTTGGCGCGCTTGCCGGGCAGGTTCGTGTAGTTCACCGCGTGCTTGCCGTCGACCTTGTCGGCGTTGGCGACCTTGGCAGCAGGTGTGACGGCCCGGTCCTTCGATGGCTCCGACTGAGCGAGCGTGCTGACGGTGACACCCGCCAGGCTTCCGACGATGAGGGCCACAAGGGCCGTCGACAGGATGTTGCGCATGGTCTCCCCCCACTCGCGCGGGCCGGGTTCGCCAGTGGCTCGACGCGGTCCAGGCGGCCAGTGCTGGGGCCGTGCGTCATCGCCTCCCGCTACCCCATTCTCTCGCTCAAGTCCACCCACGCGGGGTGCCAGACATGATCACGGCCTCCCGGAGCACGACCAACGCCCTGCACCCGCTTGCGCATGCCGGTGGCGCCAGCCACGTCGGTGAACAGGTGTGGACGGGGTGGGACCGCACTCCTCCGCAGTCCCACCCCTTGGCACAGGCTGCACTTCTCCACAGCAAGACCTGGGCTCAGCCTCGCCTCGCCTGGGCGTCACGCCAACCCGTTCTCACGGATACGCGGTGCCATCGTGCAACCGCCGAGGTCACCGGACCATGTCCAAGCCCACCGCACCGCCCTAGCA
>JASFQX010000151.1:0-5302 GCA_050115215.1 Chloroflexota bacterium | reverse complement strand
ACAACTACGATCGGCTCTACCTCTTCACCGAGGGTCGTACCCCGCGTACGGTCGAAGGCGTCGTCTTCACTGGCGACGAAGGCATGCTGCCGGCACGTACGAAGCTGGACAAGGCCCTCGCCAAGATCACCCGGGCCCGCGTCCGCCGGGCCTACGAGACAGCCAAGAGCAGGAAGGTGCCGAACGGCATCGTCGAGGATCTCGGCTTGCGCGATGTCAAGCGTGTCCACCATGCCGACCTCGACTTCGAGACGCTGGGCTCTGATGCCTACCTCACCATCGCCGGCTGGATCAAGCCCGGCAAGAACCCGCCCGAGCCTCCGGGGCTGGTTGAGGAGCGGTTCACCGTCGAGCTGGTCGCGCCCGATGGCATGCGCACGCCCGTGCCCCTGGTCAGCCCGCTTGTGGGCAGCCCGGCCGACGGCGAACGTTGGCTCTACCGCTCGAGCGATGCGCTGGTGCAGATCGCCGACGCCTGTGATCTGAGCGGATCGTTCTGGACCTGGGCCGGCGCCCGCACCGAGGATCCGCTCGAGCTGGTCATCACCGACACCACGACCGGGGAGCCGGTGACGCTCGAGCTGTGGACCGCGGGCGAGGAAGTCTCGCGCCTCTCCGACACGACCGCGCTCGCCGGCTGCCCCTGACGGCGGCCCAGCCCCGAACCATCGGGTCCGGTACGGACCGCGACGACGTGGGTATCCTGTGGGCATGGGAAAGGCCAAGTGGTGGGTCTGCGACAGCTGTCACAGCCTCAACGACGTGCCCGCCAACAAGTGCTACAAGTGCCGCCAGGCCAAGCCGGCCAATCCCCGCCTGATGGACGACCAGTACGCCGAGGTCGGCGGCGGCCAACGGGTGGGCGTCACGGTCGATCTGTCGCAGGTGGGGGACCTCACCAAGCCGGACCCGATCGAAACGATGGCGGGCGGGGGCGTCTTCGAGACGTTCGATGAAGCGGCTGGCCCCGGATCGTCTGGCCAGCCTCGTGCCCCAGCAGAGCCGCCGGCTCGTGAGCCGTACGACCCGTACGCGGCCCCACCCCAGGCGAGCCAGTCGCGTGAACCATCGGCGTCGATCCCGTCCGCGACCCCGGCTGTCCGGCCCCTGCGCGAGCCGGTGCGACGCGGCATCGACCAGCTCGGTGGGCGCCGCCAATGGTCCGATGACGCGGAGCCGCTGCCGCCACCCGCAGCTGCACCAGCCTCCACATCCTCGGACGTCCCTCCCCAGCAGGCCGCGCCACCGCCTGGAGGTCCGCTTCCTGGCAGCCCGTCGCAGCCACCCGGGGCGGCGCCACCTGGTCAGGCGTCACCGCCACCTCCCGGGGCTGCGTCACCACCGCCTCCGCCACCGGCCCAGGCGGCGCCACCACCTCCCGGGGCCGCATCACCTCCGCCACCGGGCAGTGCTCCGCCAGCGCCCGGGGCTGCGCCACCTCCGCCGCCGGGCAGTGCGCCACCTCCACCCGGGGCCTTGCCACCACCGCCTCCGGGCGCCGCACCACCACCGCGCCCGGGAGCCGTTCCGCCACCTCCTCCCGGGGCCGCGTCACCACCGCGCCCGGGAGCCGCTCCGCCTCCGACACCGGCCGGTGCCCCGCCTCCCCAAGGGGCTCCACCACCACCGCCCGCTGAGCCGCTGCCGTCTGAGTCCGAGGTGAACGACGAGGGGTAGTCCCCGCGGGTGAGGGGGACATGGCGTCATGGCACTACCGTGCAGCTGATGCCAGCTGATCGTCGGTCAAGGCCTGACGCAGGCCGCACTGTTGCGCCCGCTGCAAGCCAGGGGCCGCCGCCGTGCAGACCTCCTGGAGTAGCGGCAACGCCGGTGCCACGCGGTACTCCTGCGTAGCCGTGCTGGCGGTACCCGACGGTGGCGCTTGATCACTGCGCCCAGCTGCAAATCCTGTCTGCCGTACTAGTCATTCGCCGGGCGATTCCGGTACCCTGCTCCGACCGAATGGGGGATGGGGAGAGCCCGGCCATCATCACATGCGCGCGTTGCTCCGCCGAGAACGCAGCTGGACGCCGCTTCTGCGACCAATGCGGCGCCAGCCTCGCTACGGGCTGCCCGCACTGTGGCGGCGAGAACCGCCCGGAGGCGCGCTTCTGTGGCGACTGTGGCCAGCCGCTGACGAGCGCGCCGGCCACCCCGCCACCGTCAGCCGCGGCATCGGCCGCTCGTGGGGCGCCAGACGCCGAGCCGGCCGCCGAGCGCCGCCTGGTCTCGGTGCTGTTCGCCGACCTGGTGGCCTTCACCGAGTACTCGGAAGGACGTGATCCCGAGCTCGTGCGCGAGACCCTGACACGCTACTTCGAGGCCACGCGCCAAACCATCGAGCACCACGGTGGCCATGTCGAGAAGTTCATCGGCGACGCGGTCATGGCCCAGTGGGGCGCACCGCGAGCCAACGAGGACGACGCCGAGCGAGCGGTTCGTGCCGCGCTGGAGGTGACCGAGGCCGTGCGCCACCTGGGTGAGGGGCTCGAGGCGCGCGTGGCCGTGCTCACCGGACAGGCAGCGGTCACGCTGGGTGCGACCGACCAGGGCATGGTCGCCGGCGATCTCGTCAACACGGCGGCCCGTCTGCAGGGTGTGGCCCCGCCGAGCACGGTGCTGGTGGGAGAGGCCACGATGCAGGCAGCAGCGGATGCCATCGCCTTCGAGGAAGCCGGTGCGCAGGCGCTCAAGGGCAAGACCTCGCCGATCCCGGCCTGGCGCGCCCTTCGTGTCATTGGCGACCGGGGCGGCCGGAGCCGGGGGGAGGGGCTCGAGCCACCGTTCGTCGGGCGCGAGCTCGAGCTGCGCCTGCTCAAGGACCTGCTGCACCAGATCGGCGACGAGCAGCGCCCGCGGCTCATCTCCATCACTGGACCTGCCGGCATCGGCAAGAGCCGTCTGGCGTGGGAGTTCGAGAAGTACCTCGACGGCCTGGTCGAGGACGTCTACTGGCATCGCGGTCGTGCGCCCAGCTACGGCGAGGGCGTGACCTTCTGGGCGCTGGGCGAGATGGTGCGCAAGCGAGCCGGCCTGCTCGAGACCGACGACGAGGCCACGACCCGCGAGCGCATCCACGAGTCCGTCGTGGAGTGGGTGCCCGACGCGAGGGACCGCGAGTGGGTAGAGCCGGCGCTGCTCACGCTCCTCGGCCTGGAGCCGCCTCCGGCCGGGGGTCGCGAGGTCCTCTTCGCTGCCTGGCGCATCTTCTTCGAGCGCATCGCGGCCCGCGGCACGACGGTCATGCTCTTCGAGGATCTGCAGTGGGCAGACGGTGGCCAGCTGGATTTCATCGACCACCTCATGGAATGGGCCAAAGGCGTTCCCCTGTTGGTGGTGACGCTGGCGCGCCCCGATCTGCTCGAGCGCCGGCCGGGCTGGGGCACCGGCGCGCGCTCGTTCACCACCATCGGTCTGGAGCCGCTGACCGACGCCAACATGCGCGAGCTGCTGCTGGGCCTGGTCCCTGATCTGACGGCCGCGACCATCAAGGCCATCCTGGCCCGTGCCGACGGCATCCCGCTCTACGCCGTCGAGACCGTGCGCATGCTCGTCTCGGATGGCCGGTTGGAGGCCAACGGCGACGGCACCTTCCGTCCAGCGGGCGACCTGGGCGAGCTGGCCATGCCCGATTCGCTGCGGGCGCTCATCGCGTCACGACTCGACGCCCTCGATGAGGTCGACCGAACCCTGCTGCAGGATGCCGCGGTCCTGGGCAAGACCTTCGCGGCCGACGCCCTCGCCGCCATCTACGACCAGGACCAGGCCACACTCGAGGCCCGGCTGCGGTCGCTGACCAAGCGCGAGATCCTCGAGATCTCGGTCGACCCACTCTCGCCGGAGCGCGGACAGTACGGCTTCGTCCAGTCGGTCATCCGCGAGGTCGCCTACGACACGCTCTCGCGCCGAGATCGACGGGCGCGCCACCTTGCCGCCGCCCGCTACTTCGAGGGCCTTGGCGACGACGAGCTCGCGGGCGTGCTCTCGACGCACTACCTCGCGGCCTACGAGGCATCCGAGCCAGGCCCCCAAGCCGACGGGCTCAGGATCCAGGCCCGCCTGGCACTGCGTGGTGCGGCCGAACGGGCGATGGACCTCGGCGCGACCGACCAGGCGCTCGTGCTCTTGCGCCAGGCGCTGGCCATCACCGACGACCCTGCCGAGCGCGGGGAGCTGCTGGAGCGCGCCGCCGCATCGGCAGATCTCGAAGCTCGCTACGACGAGGCCATCCAGCTCGGTCGTGACGCGATCGCCGCGTACAAGGGATTCGGCGATCGCATCGGCGTCGCCCGCACCTCCGCGCTGATGGGTGGGATCCTCGCGGACGCGTCCCAGCTGGATGAGACCGTCGAGTTCCTCCGCACCGCCCTCGAGCGGGCCGACCGGCCCGAAGAGGAGATCTACCGCGCGGACATGCTCTCCCGTCTGTCCCGTGCGCACATGCGGCGGCTCGAGTTCGAGCAGGCGGTCGCACGAGCCGACGAGGCGCTGGCGATCGCCGAACCACGCAAGCTCACCCGCATCATCGCCGAGGCGTTCGTCAACAAGGCGGCCTCGCTGGGCGGCATCGGGCGGCTGAAGGAGCCGATCGTGCTCATGTCGGCGGCGGTCGAACTGGCGCACGAAGCCGGGGACGTGGCCCTCGAGCTGCGCGCGCGGAACAACCTCGGCGCGGTCCAGGGCAACGACAACGGGGAAGCTGCGATCCGGGTCGGGCGTGAAGCCTACGCGCTCGCGACGCGGCTCGGCATCCGCCAGATGTCGACCTGGCTGGCGGGTGCCATCGGCCTCGGCGCGATCTACGAAGGACTCGACTGGGACGCCGCCCTGCGAGATGTCCACACCGAGATCGAGGGCAGCCTCTCCGACATTGACCGTGGGCGCCTGCTCGGCGTCACCGAGAGCGTCATGGCCTGGCGAGGCGAGGATCTCAGCGAGATCAGTGCCGAACGACGGCGCCTGACGGCGGGTATCACCGATCCCGACCTCGAGGCCTGGGATGTCGTCATGCCAGCTCAGGCTGCCTTCGTCCTGGGCCGCTTCGACGAAGCCATCGAGCGCTACCGCCGGACCGTCGCCATCAACTACCAGAACATCACCGACGCGCGCTTGGGGCTCATCCTGTCCGCAGCTCTCGCACGCGACCTCGAGGCCGCGCGCGAGGGTGTGGCGGAGATGGAGAAGGAGCCGTTCTCGGGGAACTTCATCGACGGCGTGACCCAGCTCGCTGAGGCCGCTGTGGCCGCCCTCGAGGAGCGCTCCACAGACGCACTGCCGGCCTTCGTGGGCGCGACCGCTGCCT
>JASFQX010000150.1:0-5340 GCA_050115215.1 Chloroflexota bacterium | reverse complement strand
GAGACCCGCGGCGACCGCCGCCAGCAGGTACGCCAGCCATGTCTCGAACCCGAAGCCGGCGGGTTGCGTCGGGTCATCGCTGGGCGTCCTGACCACGATCAGCGTGAGCAGGGCCGGGGCCAGTGCGGATCCCGCCCCCATGGCGCCATAGACGAAACCCAGCGCCGTGCCACGGGGCACGCCACGGTAGGCGATGGCCACCGAACCGATGCCGTAGGCAAGTACCACCCCCGCCGCCGTGACCATGGCGATGCTGGCCAGGTAGTAGGTGGGTCCGTCGTCGATGAAGACGTTGTGGGCGGCCCCGCCGAGCATGACCGCGAGGGCCCCCAGGAACAGGTTCCGTCGTCGGAAAAGGTCGCTGACGAGGCCGCCCAGGATCACAGTCGCTGCCGAGATGAAGGCGAGCGCGTAGAAGAGGTTCTCGACCTCCGGCTGCGACTTCAGTTGCTCCTGTGAGGTCGGTAGGCCTGGTTCCAGGACCCGTGGGACCAGGCCGACGGCGAACAGCGCGAGGGTGCCGGCGATGAGGATGCCGCGCTGCTGGGGGTCCCGCGTGACATCCTCGATGAAGTCGGGGACCTTGAGGCGGCCCATCGCTCGCGGCGCCCCGACGTCAGCCGGGCTGCGACGCCCCGCTGGGCTCTGCCTCGCCGGCGTCCCCCTTCGCGGCTTCCTCCTCCGCAGCAGCCTCGGCGGCAGCGCGATCGTAGTCGGGCCCGAACTCCTTGTAGTCCTTGATGCGCTGGTTGATGCGCAGGGCCATGCCCACGATCGGTGCCGAGAGGGTGGCGCCGAGGACGCCGGCGAGGGCGCTGCCGACGATGGTCGACCCGAACGACACGACCGGGTCCAGGCTCAGGGCCTCACGCTGCAGCCTGGTCGACAGGAGCGGCTCGATGACGCCCTGTCCGATGGCGATGGCGACCACGATCCCGACAGCCGGCACGAGGCCGCCAGAGCCGAACGCGATGGTCACCGCGAACACGCCTGAGAGCAGGGCGCCGATGTACGGGATGTAGGCAAAGATGAAGGTGACCAGGCCGATGGTGAATGCCAGCGGCACGCTCAGGATGGCGGCGGTGATGGCGACCACGATGGCCACCGGCAGGGCGGTCAGGGTGAGCACGTAGAAGTAGTCACGCATGGACTGCGTGGCGTCCTCCACGATGCCGGCGCCCAGGTCGGCCGGGACGTCCAGATGAGCTCCGACCCAGCCGGAATAGCGCTCCCAATCGGCCAGGACGAAGAACAGGATGAAGAGGGCCACGAAGGCGCCACCGAGGAACCCGGCCACGCTCGAGAACAGGTCGGGCAACTGCGCCAGGATCCCTGGCAGCGCTTCTGCGACTGCAGCCTCGACACTGGCGGCGGACTGGGCCGTCGGCTCCAGGTCGACGCCCCGTTCCGCCAGCCATTCTCCCAGCCGGACCAGGGCGGCCTCGAACTGCGCCACGATCTCCGGAGCCTGGTCGATGATGCCGATGACGATGACGGCGATCGAGGCGACGACGAGCCCGACGAGCCCGACGAGCACGACGATGGCCGCGAGCTTGCGCGGGATCCAGCGAGCCAGCAGCGTCACCACGGGCTCGAAGATCATGCCCAGCACGATGGCGACGATGAGGGGGACGACCAGGTCCGAGAGCGTGCCCAGGAACGTGACCAGGATGACGGCGAAGATGCTGATGCCGACCCACATCCAGGCGCGCGTGCCGGCGCGGCGCAGACCTTCGGGCACGATCGGTCGCCCGAGCTCCCCGACCTCGGCGCCGGAGCTGGCGGGCGTTTCTGGCTGTGTCATCGTCTTCCTCCATTCGGGCCCCGAGCCCATCGATGTGGCGGTATGGCTAGGTCCTGGTCATCGCGGCGTCGCTGCGTGGGTACAGGTCGCCGCGGGCTTCACGCTGGGCGGCGCGCGCGTCGGCCCCCAGCTGGTCGATGTCTACTGACAAAGGCGTGGTCCTGACCTCCTCAGCGGATACCAGGGCTGGCCGAACAAGACCGGCGAGGGTGGTCGACGCAGCCACTACGAGCGCTGCATCGCTCGAGTCGAGCCTCTCGCCCAGCTCTTCGAGGGACTTGCGCCCGAGGCCGCGCGAGACGTGCGCCGCGACAGCACCGAGCCCGACCATCGCCGCGCCTCCCTCGAGCAGGCCGGTCGCCGTCGCGGCGTCCGGGACAAGGGCCACGACCAGCCCGGCGGCGAGCCCCAGGCCCGCCCCGGCCCAGACGGCATAGGGTGCCGGCTGCAGTGGCTTCTTGAAGATCTTCAGCCCGCCCGTGTCCTGCCGCCCGACGACGACGGCGTCGAACTGGTCGAGCTCATTGATCTCGTAGCAGAGATCCTTGACCGCCTGGTAGTCCCGACAGGCGGCGCTGGTGTCCTCGTAGATCCCCATCAGAAGCACGAAATCCCCTGATCGCTCCATCCGATAGTTGCTCCATAGCGCTCTTCGTTCGTGAGGCTCAGGGCCTACGTTGCGGCCGGCCCGGCCGCGCCCATGCGCGCCTCCGTCGAGGGTCGTCCCGCAAGGTCGGCTTCGCTACACCCGATGCGGGTGGAACCACCCACGGAAGCGCCTCGCACGATCGGGAGCCGTCAGTCGGCGCGATGGGTCCGATGCGGATGGACCGGCTGCAGCTCAGCGGGTGCGTTGAGCATCACGCCCTTCCGTCGGGGTTCCTGATCGCCGATGAACTCGGGACTGTCCGCTGGCAGACGCTCGGCGTAGCGCCCGTACCAGCGCGCCAATGGGCGAGCGCTGAAGCCGTGCAGGACGACCGACAACACCACTGTCCAGGCCACGACAGGGCCAAGGGGGCCCGCTGAGACTCCGACCGCGTCCATGGCTTCGAGGCCCACGAGCAGGAACACGAGCGAGGCCAGCCCGCGCGGGCCGAACCAACCGATGAACGCGATGGTGACGCGATCGAAGCGCTGGCCGACGAGTGCGATGGCCACCGGGATCATGCGCACGAGCGTGAGCGCCAGGACCGCGTAGAGCAACACCGCCGGCGTCACCGCTTCGAGCAGGTGGTCGGCAAAGACCACGAGCCCGAAGACGAGCCAGACGAGCATCGAGAGCAGGACCGACTGCGCTTCGGTGAAGCCGATCGCACTCTCCACGCGCTTCTTGCTGCCCCTGCCGAAGAGCAGGCCGGCCACGAAGGCCGCGATGAAGCCACTCGCCCCCAGCTCCGCGGCGGCGAAGTAGGTCGCGAGTGCAAGAGCCAGGACGGCGATCTGCCGGGAGCTCGATGTCGTGGTACGGCCCAGGTCTGCGAGGCTCACCAGCCAGCGACCCCCGAACCCGGCCAACCCGCCCACGAGGGCGGCCACGACCAGCTCATGGACCGCGTCCGCTATCGGATCGACCTCGCCCAGGCTCCCGAGTGCGGCGAGCGCGATGGCCACGGTGATCACCGGCGCAGCGACCCCATCGTTGAGTCCGCCTTCGACGTTGAGGACGCGGCGGATCCGCGCTGGCACCGACCTGTCAGTGATGACCTGGTGTCCCAGATCCGCGTCGGTTGGCGCCAGTGTCGTGGCCATGAGCAGAGCCAGGCCTACGGAGATGCCCGGGAAGAGCCCCAGGGCCAGCGCGGTGCCGGCGGCGATGGTCA
This sequence comes from Chloroflexota bacterium, assembly GCA_050115215.1. Taxonomy (GTDB): domain Bacteria; phylum Chloroflexota; class Limnocylindria; order Limnocylindrales; family CSP1-4; genus JAFMJV01. The sequence goes on along the minus strand of JASFQX010000150.1, from coordinate 1,713 downwards.
GCGGAAGGCCGATGACGATCAGGCGTAGGACGATCTTCGAATCTCCCTCGATCTCCCGGATGCGCAGCGTCGATGCGGCGCTGAAGAGCACGAGGGCAAGGGTGATCTCGGCCAGCAACGAAAGCAGCGCACGTTCGGGGATGCGACCACCAAGGACGGCGATACCCGCGCCGCCGAGCAGGGCACCGATGGCGAGGAAGGAGAACGCTGCCGAGACCGAGTGCTTCGCGAGCCATCCCGCAGTCAGGCTGTACAGCCCCACCGCGATGGCCAGGAGCACGAAGCCACCCTGTGACCCGAGGTCAAGTTGCATGACAGCCACCGGTCACCGGATGCGGTCTATCGTCCATGACTCGCCCCCGCTGGTCGCCCGCTCCTCAGCCGTCGCCGCCTGATCCCGCAGCAGCCTTGTCGCTCGGAGGCTGGGCATCGACCCAGGCCTGGGCATCGGCATAGGCGCGCTTGAAGGCACGCCCCAGCACTTCGTTCCCGCGGTAGATGTTGTCCTCGCCGATGACGTCGGTGGCGCCGGTGCGCTCGAGCTGCAGCAGAACGGTCTTGCTGTCGGTGACGAGGACGAGGCGGCTGTCCACGGCCGCGAGTGCCTTCGCATAGCGCTTGAGGACCTCGATCAAGGTCGAGCCGACCTCGTCCTTGCCCCGCATGCGCAAGATCACGACGGACCCCTTCGATGCGTCATCGACCGCGGGCAGTCGCTCTTCGAATGAGCTCGCTGCCGCGAAGAACAGGCTGCCATAGGGCTGGATGGCGAGGACCTCTGAGGCGGGTACCTGCGTGGGCGGATCGACCTCGCTCACACCGCCTTCGTCGTCGACCAACAGGCGACGGATGCTGATCCGCTCCGACTGGCGCAGGATGAACAGCACCGCCGAGAGCGCGACCCCGGCCAGGACCGCCCATTGCAGCGGGATGAACAACGTCAGGACCAGCGTCGCCAGGAATACGACCGCCTGGATGGGCCCGGTCTTGACGACGGTCTCGATCTTGGCCGGCTTGATGGTCATCGCGCCGACGGTGATCAACAGGCCGGCGAGCGCGGGCATGGCCACCAGCGCCACGACGTTCGCGAAGAGCAGGATGACGACGGCCATGACGCCGGCGGCCATCATCAGGGAGACCCGCGTGCGGGCACCGGCTGAGACGACCAGGGATGAGGCCGACATGGAGCCGCCGACGGGCATGCCCCGGAAGAAGCCGGCGAGGATGTTGCCGGCGCCCTGGCCGATGAAGTCGCGGTCGAGGTCGGCCGGCCGGCCATCAGGATTGGGGAAGCCGGCTGACACGCCGGCGCCCTGCACCAGACCGACGAAGGCGAGAGCGATCGCCGGTACCAACAGTTCGAAGATCCCGTCCAGCGACGGCAGCACCGGCAGCGGCAGGGCATTGGGGACGTCGGCGACATCCCCGAGCACCTGGACGTTCGCACCGAAGTGGGTGAACACGGCCGCAAGGGCCGAGCCGATGGCGATGGCTACGACCATGCCCAGCCCACCGAGCCTGGTTTGCTGGAGGACCAGGATGAGCACGATGGTGACGATTCCCACGGTCAGGGCGGCGCCGTCGATTTGCGTGAAGTTGAGGACGGTGTCGATGGCTCGAGAGACGCGATTGGAGCCGTCCGCGTCGTACGCGGTGAGGTCTCCCATCTGGCCCAGGATGATGTTGATGCCGACGGCGGTGATGAAGCCGGTC
>JASFQX010000149.1:0-5367 GCA_050115215.1 Chloroflexota bacterium | reverse complement strand
GCGGTCGTCGCGACCGACGGGGCGCTGGTGCGAGCGGCCCTGGCGCAGGGCAGCCGGGGCCTGGTCATCGAGGCCACCGGTGCCGGCAACACCGACCCCGATCTGCTGGCCGCGGCCGTCGAAGCCATGGACGCCGGTGTGCCGGTGGTGCTGACCACGCGCTGCGGCGCGGGCGCGGTCGGGCCGCTGTACGGGTTCCCGGGAGGCGGACGTACGTGGCAGGAGGCCGGCGCCATCCTCGCCGGCAGCCGGAGCGGGCCCAAGGCCCGCGTGGCCCTGGCGCTGGGGCTCGGCTGCGGCCTGGATCGCGCCGGTCTGGCCACGCTCCTGGGCGAGGACGACCATGGCTGAGACCGTGGCCAGGAGCGACCGTGGCTGAGGCCGTGGCCGAGCGCCTCATCAGCGGGCGCATCGCCACGCTCGGCGGTGAGCGCGGCTTCGGCTGGGCAGAGGCCGTGGCCATCGGCGCGGGTCGCGTGCTCGCGACCGGGCCGCGACACGAGGTCGAGGCCCTGGCCGGACCGGGCACGCTGAGCTGGACCCTGCCGCCGGGGCTTGCCGCCATGCCCTCCTTCACCGATGCCCACATCCACTGCGTCTCGGCGGCCCTGGCCGCGGAGCAGCCTGACCTCACGGGCCTCCATCGAGGAGGGGTCGTGGACGTGATCGGACGGGCCCACCGGGAGCTGCTCGAGCGAGGCGACGAGGACGGCTGGCTGCTGGGCCACGGCTGGGCCTTCGAGGCCCTGGGCGCGCACCCCCAGGCCGCCTGGCTGGACGAGGCCGCTCCGGGGCGTCCGGTGGCGCTGTGGTCCCACGACCACCACTCGCGCTGGCTCAGCGCCCGGGCCATCCAGCTGGGCGGGCTGGCGGCCGTGGGCGACCCACCCTCGGGCCGCATCGAACGCGACGCGGAGGGACGCCCCACCGGCATCATGTACGAGGCCGCCGCCGGGCTCATCGATGCCTTCATCCCGCAAGCCACCGCGGCCGATGTCGACTGGGCCATGGGCGCCTACGCGCGGACGCTGGCCGGGCTCGGCGTCACCTCCGTCCACGACCCGGGCCACGTGGCGCCCGATCCGCGACTCCGGGGCGGGCCGGTGCACTACCGCGAGATGGCCGCGGCCGGTCGCCTGCCCCTGCGCGTGCTCGCCAGCGTGCGCGAGGAGCAACTCGACCGCGCCATCGAGATCGGCTTCCGCACCGGCCGGCCGGTGGACGGTGACGAGCGCGGCCGCTATCGCGACGGCTGGCTGAAGCTGTTCGCCGACGGCGCCCTGGGCAGCCGGACCGCGGCCCTGCTGCAGCCGTACGAGGCCGACGAGGCGGCCGGCCCACCCCCCGGCGGACCCAGCGGCCTGGCGCTGCGCACGCTCGAGCAGCTGGCCGAGGTGGCCGGGCGCGCGGCCGAGGCCGGCATCGCCAGCCAGATCCACGCCCTGGGGGACCGGGCCGTGCGCACGGTGCTGGACGTCATCGAGAGCCTGCCGGCCGTGGCCGGCGGCAGACACCGGGTCGAGCACGCGCAGCTCGTGGACCGGGCCGACATCGGCCGCTTCGGCGCGCTGGGGATCCCGGCCTCGGTGCAGCCGAGCCACCTGCTGAGCGATGCCGCGGCCATGCGCCGGGCGTGGGGCGAGCGCACGGCGACCGCCTTCCCGCTGGCGGCGCTCGAGGCCAGCGGGGCCCTCCTGCCGTTCGGCACCGACGCCCCCGTGGAATCGGCCGATCCGTGGCCCGGCCTGGCCGCGGCCGTCACCCGGCGGGGAGCCGGGTGGAGCGCGGAGCAGGCGTTCCACCCTGAGCAGGCCATCGACCTGGCGCGGGCGCTCCGCGGCGCCTGCCTCGACGGGCCACGCTCGGCCTACATCGCCGACCAGGGCCACCTCGGCGCCGGGGCACGGGCCGACCTGCTGATCGTGCCATCGACCATCTTCGAGGGCCCCTCCGACCCCGATGTCCTCGCCACCGCCCGACCGGCGGCGACGCTGCTCGACGGCGAGGTCGTGTACCGGGCGCCGGACTTCGAGCTGTAGCGACCCGCGCCCGGCCCTAGCTCGCCGCCCAGCCGCGCGCGCGCTCGACGGCACGGCGCCAGCGCCCCACGAGCCGGTCGCGCTCGGCCCGATCCAGGCCCGGCTCGAAGCGGCGTTCCAGCTGCCAGGTCGCGGCCAGCTCCTCGGTCGAGGACCACACGCCGGTGGCCAGCCCGGCCAGGAAAGCCGCCCCCAGCGCGGTCGTCTCGGTCACCCGTGGGCGTTCGACCGGCACCTGCAGGACGTCGGCCTGGAACTGGAGCAGGGCGTCGTTCACGGCGGCGCCGCCGTCGACGCGCAGGGCCCCGATGGCCTCGCCGGCATCGAGCGTCATCGAATCCAGCACGTCGGCGACCTGGTAGGCCATGGCGTCGACGGTGGCGAGGGCCACGTCCTCGATGCCGGAGCTGAAGGTCAGCCCCACGATCGCGCCACGGGCGTCCGGATCCCAGTGCGGGGCGCCGAGGCCGACGAATGCCGGGACCACCACCACGCCGTGCTCGCGGTCACCGCCGGCGGCCAGCCGCTCCACGTCGCGGCTGGCCTCGATGACCCTGAGCCCGTCGCGCAACCACTGCACGGCCGCGCCGGCCACAAAGACCGCCCCTTCGAGCGCGTACACCGTCTGGCCCTCGTCGCCGATCTGCCACAGGATGGTCGAGAGCAGCCCGTGCGACGAGGCCACCGGAGCGGTACCGGTGTTGAGCAAGGCGAACGCGCCTGTGCCATAGGTGTTCTTGGCCATGCCCGGCGCGAGGCAGGCCTGGCCGAAGGTGGCCGCCATCTGGTCGCCGCCGATACCGCCGAGGGGCAGCGCGGCACCGAGCACACCAGGCTCGGTCTCGGCCAGCAGGGCAGAGGAGGGTCGCACCTCGGGCAGCATGGCCATGGGCACTCCGATCAGCTCACAGAGCCACGGGTCCCAGCGCCGCGCGGCGATGTCGAAGAGGAGCGTGCGGCTGGCGTTGGAGACGTCGGTGATGTGCGTTCGTCCCCCGGTCAGGCGCCAGATGAGGAAGCTGTCGACCGTCCCGAAGGCCAGCTCACCGGCCTCGGCACGCGCACGCAGACCAGGCTCCGCGTCGAGGATGTGGGCGATCTTGGGGCCGCTGAAGTAGGCGTCGAGGGGCAGCCCCGTGAGCGCGCGCACGCGCTCCTCGTGCCCGGCCTCGCGCAGGGCAGTGCAGCGCTCGGCCGTGATCCGGCTCTGCCACACGATCGCCGGCGCCACTGGCTCACCGCTCGAGCGGTCCCAGACCACGGTCGTCTCGCGCTGGTTGGTGATGCCTATGGCGGCGATGCTGGAGACGCCGCCGGGCACGGCCCCGAGGGCCTCGCGGGCGGTGGCCAGCTGGCTGGACCAGATGTCCTCCGGGTCGTGCGTCACGTGTCCCGGGAAGGGGTAGCCCTGCGGGAACTCCTGCTGGGCGACCGCGATCTCGACCCCGTGGCGATCGAAGACGATGGCTCGCGACGAGGTGGTGCCCTGGTCGAGGGCGAGGACGTAGTCGGCGCTCATGCTCGATCTCTCCTGCTCGTCGGCCGCCTAGGCGCCCGGGACGTCGTACTCCCGGTGGGCGGCTTCCAGATACTGCTCCACCTCGGCCGCCTGCCGCTGACCATCCCAGCCCAGGCGGGCGCCGGCGACCTGCGCCACGCGGGCGGCCAGCGAGGCGCCCCGGTCGCGACGGGACATCGACAAGCGCAGGCGACGCGAGAGCACATCGTCGAGGCTCAGCGCCAGCTCCTGCTCGACGGCCCAGGCGACCTCCGCCTCCAGCTCGCTGCGGTCGTCGGCCAGCGGGCGCAGCAGGTCCTGCTCGCGGCCCAGCTCGACGACCTCGCGCGCCCGGGTGCCATGGCGGTCGACGAGAGCCCCGGTGCGAGCCCGGTCCAGCCCCGTCTCGCTCGCCAGCTCGGCAGCCAGGCGGTCGAGCTGCTCGCGTGAGGCAGCACCGATGATGGGCAGCTGCGCGGTCCGGCTCCGGGGCATGGGGTCGTCACCCTCGAGCACGTAGTCGACCGCGTCACGCGCCATCAGCCGATAGGTCGTGTACTTGCCCCCCGAGACGCGCACCAGCCCCGATCGTTCACGGTGGATGGTGTGTTCGCGGCTCACCCGCGCCGTATCGCCGCCGGGCACGCCCACCAGCGGGCGCAGACCCGCGTAGGCAGCCACCGCGTCGTCGCGCGTCAGGTCGGCCTCCAGCACGTGGTTGACGTTCTCGAGGATCTCGTCGACCTCGTCGGCTGTGGGCACCGGACGGTCGGGCGCACCGTTGTCGCCCACGTCCGTGGTGCCCACCAGCCAGATGCCGGGGTAGGGGATGACGAAGACCACGCGTCCAGGCACGCGCAGCGTCATGCCCGTCTTCAGCGGCAACCGGTCCCGCTCGAAGACGAGGTGCGTGCCGCGGCTGGGGATGAGCTTCATGGTCGAGCCCCCCAGGCGCGATGCGGGGTCACCGAGCCACACGCCGGTGGCATCGATGACCCTCGTGGCCCGTACCTCCAGCTCGTTCCCGCCCAGCCGATCGTGGACCGAGACCCCGCGGATGCGGCCCGAACCGTCGGTGAGCAGATCGGTCACGCGCGCGCGGGTGGCGACGGTGGCGCCGTGCTCGACCGCCGTCAGGGCCACCGCGATGCTGTAGCGCGCGTCGTCCTCCACGCCGTCGGAGTAGGTCACGCCGCCGCGCAGCCCGTCGCGCCGGATGTTGGGGATGAGCTCGGCGACCGCCTCGGCACCGAGGTGATGCGCGCGCCCGCCGTCGCGGGCGGCGCCCAGCAGGTCGTAGAGGGTGAGCCCGGCGCCCATGAACGCGCGATGGAACAACGGCCAGCCGTAGATGGGGAAGAGGAAGCGCTCCAGGCGCACCAGGTGGGGGGCCAGGCGCAGCAGCTTCGAGCGCTCGGCCAGAGCCTCCCGCACCAGCTGGACCCGCAGGTCCTCGAGATAGCGCAGGCCGCCGTGGATGAGCCGCGACGAGCGCGACGAGGTCCCGACCGCGAGGTCGTCCTGCTCGACGAGGGCGGCCGTGAGCCCGCGCGACGTGGCATCGAGCAGCGCGCCCGAGCCCACGATCCCGCCGCCGATGATGAGCACGTCCCAGGTCTGGTCGGCGAGACGGGCGAGGGCCGCCTCGCGCGCGCTGAGCGGGGTCGTGGTCACAGGATCCTCCTCGGACGGCAGGTCTAGCTCGCGCCGGCAGCGACGCGGGAGGACACGGGCTCGGCTGCCCGCAGCCGCTCGGCCGCCTCTTCCGCGCTGATGTCGCGCTGAGGTTCGGACAGCAGCTCGTAGCCGACCATGAACTTGCGCTTGGTG
>JASFQX010000148.1:0-5398 GCA_050115215.1 Chloroflexota bacterium | reverse complement strand
CCCGAGCGCCCCGAGCTTGCGCGGTCGTGCGCCATCCTGGTCGATCCAGACACCCGGATAGCCGGCCCGCGGAGCGGCCTCGACGCCGTAGCGTGCAGCCACGTCCGCCATGGTCAGCTCCAGCGCGCGCACGAACGGACGCAGCAGGACAGGGCGGTCGCGCAGGCGCACGATGGGGTAGGCCACCAGCTGGCCCGGGCCGTGATAGGTGACCTCACCGCCGCGCTCGACGCGGATGACCTCGATGCCCCGGCGCGCCAGCTCCTCAGGTGGCGCGATGACGTGCTCGCCCCTGGCGTGTCGACCCAGCGTCAGCACCGGCTCGTGCTCCACCAGCAGCAAGGTGTCGCCGATGTCGCCGGCTCCGCGCGCCGCATGTCGTGCGCGCTGGACGTCCCACGCCTCGCGATAGCACATGCGGCCGAGCCACTCGACCCTCGGGTCCATGGGCGGACGGTATCACGCAGCGCTTGGCTGAACCCGTTGCCCCAGGTGGCCCCGGCGACTACGGAATGAGCTGGCGCAGGGCGAAGACGACGTTGGCCGGTCGCTCAGCCAGTCGGCGCATGTACCAGCGGTACCAGGCGTCGCCGTAGGCCACCAGGCTGTAGGCGGGGTGCCCCGCATCCCGCAGCCGGCGCAGCTCACGCTCGCGGATGCCGTAGAGCATGTGCACCTCCAGCGGCTCTCGTCCGATGCCCTGGGCGGCAGCGATCGTGCGCACCTGCTCGATGAGCGCGACATCGTGGGTCCCCAGTGCCAGGCGCGCGTTCCCCCGCGCGGCCGGCGCGGCCACCATCAGGGCCAGGCCCAGGAAGTTGGCGTCCACCTCGGCGGCGTCGCGGTAGGCGATCGAGGCCGGCTCGTCGTAGGCGCCCTTGACCAGGCGGATGGCGGGCCGGAGCGGGAGCAGCCGGGCCACGTCCGCGGCCGATCGCTTGAGGTAGGCCTGGATGGCGACTCCCACGTTGTCGTGCTCTGCCAGGAGCGCCTCCACCAGCCGGAGTGTGGGCTCGGTGTAGGCGGAGCCCTCCATGTCGATCCAGAGCCAGGTGCCGATCTCGGCGCAGCGATCGGCGAGGTCGTGGCAGATGGACAGGCAGGCCTCCGGGTCCTGGTCGAGCCCGAGCTGGGTGGGCTTGATCGAGATCTCGACTGGCCCCGCCACGTGGCCTCGCCGACCATCCTGTTCGAGCACGGCCTGATAGTGATCCGCGACCGCGGTTGCCTCGTCGAGCGAGGTGGTGTTCTCGCCAAGCCGCGTGAACAGCACCCGGATGCGCTCGTCGCGCAGTCGCTCGGCGGCCGCGAACGCATCCTCCACGCGCTCGCCGGGCATGAAGCGCCGCACGGCGCGCTGGGCGAAGCGGAAGTTGGGGATGGTCCGGGCCAGCCGCTCGCTGCGGGCCATCCAGAGCAGGGCGGAACGCATCGGTCGCATCCTTCGATGGTGCCACGTCGTCGGCGCGGGGCCAGCGGCACGACTGCACCGCCTGCGCCACCGTTGTCCTGTGCCCTCTCGAGTGACGCGTCCATCACCAGCGTGACCGACGTTCCATCACCAGCGTTCCTGACGCGAGCGCCGACCGCTTGTCTCAGCCAGGACTCCAGTGGGCCGCCGGCGTCGTCGTCCATGGCCGTTCGTCTCCTCCCACGTGCCAAACGGCGCAGGAGGTCCGCGATTCGGCACACATCCGGCCTCTCGACGGCCGACTGGCGCTCCTCTTGGGACAACCAGCCTGCGCGGGTGGCGGCGGGCGAGTGGCGAGGGAACGGTCGACGCCGCGAACGCGTCAGGTCGGTTTGCGGGCCCGGATGATCGCGCTGTGCATCTCGTCGGCGACGGCGTGGGTGGGCTCGATCGTTACTTCGTCCAGGCCCACGGCTTCCAGCCCGGCGCGGAACTCGGCCATGGTCAGGGCGCCGGCGATACAGCCCACGTACGAGCCACGTTCGGCCCGCTGCGCCGGGGTCAGGTGATCCTCGGCCACGATGTCGGTGATGCCGACCCGCCCGCCCGGTCGCAGCACCCGGGCGACCTCGGCGAAGACCGCGCCCTTGTCGGCCGCGAGGTTCACCACGCAGTTGCTGATGACCACATCGACCGAGGCATCGGGCAAGGGGACCGACTCGATCGTGCCCTTCATGAACTCGACGTTCGTGGCCCCGGCTGCCTCGGCGTTGCGTCGGGCCAGCTCCAGCATCTCGTCGGTCATGTCGAGGCCGAAGGCACGCCCCGCAGGGCCGACCCGCCGAGCCGAGAGGAGTACGTCGATGCCACCGCCAGAGCCCAGGTCCAGCACGGTCTCACCCTCGTGCAGCTCGGCCACGGCCACGGGGTTGCCGCAGCCGAGCGAGGCCAGGGTCGCCGCCGACGGGACCTCGCCCAACTCGATGCTGCTGTAGAGGCCCTGCGCCAGGCCAGGCTCGAGCGCCTCGCTGGTGTCGCAGCACGTGGATGCGTCCGCGGGCTCGCAGCAGCTCGCGGCCCGCTGGCTCTCCAGCACCTCCAGGGCTGCACTCGAGTAGCGCTCGCGGACCATCTCGTGGATCCGCTCTCCATCCTTCGCGGTCGTCACCATGATGCGGGACTCCTCTATTTCGATGTTCTTCCATATATAATAGCATGCATCGATTCCAATCGATATAATGGCCGCATGAGAAGGAACAACGACCCGGACGTGCTCCTGTTGCAGGCCGCAGCGGATCCCGCGCGCCTGGGCATCCTGCGCCAGCTCTCGACCGACGGTCCCACGTGCGCCTGCGAGCTCAACGTCTGCTGCCCCGATCTCAGCCAGTCCACGATCTCGCACCATCTCAAGGTGCTGCGAGAAGCCGGCTGGATCACGGGCGAGCGTCGTGGCACCTGGATCTGGTACTCCATCCGGGCAGAGGCCGTCGAGCGCTTTGGGGCCATCGCGGCCGCCATCCGCCCGGGCGCCCCCAGGCCCGCCGCTTCGCTGGGGGGCTCCGCCGCTGGCCCGGGCCAGCTCGAGGTCATCCAGCCCAGCTGGCGCCAGTGGTAGGCCTCGAGCCCACGGCCCCGCGCGACCCATCACCACTCGACCCTGCACGCGCTCGAGCCCACGGGGCCGCGCACCCCATCACCCCTCTGGCCATGCACGCGCTCGGGCATCCGACTCGTGCCTCCCGTGACCCCTTGGCAAGGCACGCCGCTCGAGCCCATGGGGCCGCTCACCCCATGACCCCTTGGCCCGGCATGCGCTCGGGCATCCACTCCCGTTGGAGGCTCGGCCGGACCTCGGTCGGCCGCTGGTCGGCACGGGTGCTCGACAACGTCGGCCATGCGGGGCAGGATGCAGAGCAGTCTCGTAGACGATGGAGGTCCAGTCGTGCGCCTAGTCAAGCCTGCTTCGACCCTGATCACCATCCTGGCCGGTCTGGTCCTCGTGGCCGCCTCGCCGGTGACGGCCCAGGAGACCGAGGAGTTCCCTGCCGCTGATCCCGATGCGCCGCTCACCGGCACCACTCGCGGAGACGGGACGATCGTGCTCGAGGACGCCTCGTTCTGCCGCTTCCTGCTGGGGTCGGCGTTCGGAGATGCGCGCCTGACCTACGTGGGGCTGCTGGACCGGTCGAAGAAACAGAAGAAGGCTCGTGAGGGCGCCTTCGAGGCAGGGACGAACGAGGACGCCGTGGCCGGCTGCGTCGATGCGCTCACGGCCTTCCGCAACGAGTCGATCGATGACGACAACGTGCCTGGCTGGGCGCGGCGCTCGCCGGTGGTCCCAGCGTCCATCGAGGAGCTGCTGCCACCCGACTTCGTAGCACAGCCATTGGCCCAGCCCGAGGCGGTCGGTTCAGCCGCTCGGACCACAGGCTTTGGCGATCAAGTCAGTAGTCCTTTCTCTGTGACCGGCGGACCGTGGCTGGCCGAGCTGGATGCGACCGGCTGCGACCGTTGGTCCGGCACGCTCCATGACGCTCGCGATCCGTCGCGCGCGTTCGAACTGCTGGACGCTCGTGAATACCTCTACGAGCTCGAGCCCGGCCACTACTACTGGGACGTATCCGCGTCCGATTGCGAGTGGAGCGTGGACCTCGCGCCGGTCGTGCTCGGGCCTGTGCCGACTCCGACGCCGGAGCCCAGGGCGGTGGTGCCGGCGCTGCATGGGCCCGAATGGAACCGCTATCCGGACGCACCCAACCCCGACTTCCTGACCGCGGCGGAAGCCCGGGAGGCGGTGCTCGCGGCCGGGCTCGTCACGGGCACCTGTCATCAGGAGGGCGACAACAAGCGAGATCGCGTCTGGCGCCAGGAGCCGATCGCCGGCTCGACCGTTGACTTCGGCAGCCCGGTAGAGGTCTGGATCGGACAGGACTGCGACATCTACAGCGGCGACCGCGTCGCCAGCGAGTAGGGGCGCGCGGCCGAAGCGCGGTTGCCCGGCCCGTGTGATGCGCGCCCAGTCGGCACGAGTGACGCGCGGCAACTCGGTGCGGCCGAACGAGCGCTCACCCAGCACGGCTGGACGCGCGGCAACTCGGCGCGGCAGAACGATGTCGAAGCCCGACGTCAGGTCCGGCGAACGACCGAGTTCCAGTCCTGCACCGTCTGCCACGCGATCCGCTGCAGGAAGCCGGCCGTCTCCGGCTCGACACCGTTGATGAAGTCCAGTCCCTCGGGGCTGCGGCCGTAGAGCGTGGCATAGACCGTGGCCGCCGCCAGGTAGGCGCCCTCCCACGTCGCGTGGACCCCGTCCTCATCGATGAGCGTCAGATCGGGTCGCTCGGCTTGAGCGCGCTCGAAGGCGAGCGCCGCCGGCGCCACCCGGGCGTCGAGCTCGAGCGAGAGCTGCCGATGGGCCTCGACCACGTCCTCGATGGTCGACCAGTCCTTGTTGCTACGGGGCCAGGTCATGAAGAAGACGGTCTCCGCGCCAGCTTCGGAGATGACACCGTCGAGCAGCCGCCCGTGCATCAGGAAGGTCTCGGCAGACGCTGTCGGTGCCCCGGGCAGGTAGCCCTGGAGCACGACGGTGTCGAACCCGCCGGTGCGGATGCGGTCGGGCGCGCCGTTGCCCCAGTGGTACTCGAGCGTCACACCGCCCTCGGTCAGCGAGTCGCTCTCGTACGACCGGGGCGTTTGCTCCGCGGCCACGAAACCGCCGACCAGCTGGTCGAGGCCGCCGTAGCGGGCGGTGTGGCTATTGCCCACGAAGAGGATGCGCTCGGGTGGCGAAGCCGTGCCCTGCGGCTCGCCGGTCGCGGCGTCGACGGGGACGGCGAGCAGCGCAGCGCACAGGGCCGTGGTCAGGCAGGCGCGCGAAACGTTCACGGTCCGGAATGGTGCCATGGCCGGGCCGTAGGATGCCACTAGTACGAACGTGCATCCCGGGAGCGAACCTATGCGACTCGACCGCGTGGAGATCGAGGA
>JASFQX010000147.1:0-5414 GCA_050115215.1 Chloroflexota bacterium | reverse complement strand
GACCGAGGCGCTGCGGTTGGGCGAGCAGGAGCCGGCGCTCGTGCTCGCGGCGGCGGAGGTCTACGACCTGGCCGGTCTGACCGAGGCAGCCGATGCGGCCTACGTGGACGTGCTCGCGGAGCTGCCCACGCTGGCGTACGACGAGGCCTGGCGGAGCGCCCTGGGCGGGGAGCGCTTCGGGCGCATCGTGGACCAGGCCACTGCGGTTGCGCCCGACAGGGGTTGGGAGGTCGCGCTCATGGCCGGCCGCATCGACGAGGCGCAGGAGCTGGCGGCAACGGGCCCGGACCGAGCCTGGCGCGAGGCCTACATCGCCGCCTGGGAGGGCGACCCCGTGGCCTACGAGACGATCCAGGCGATGACCGAGGCCCAGCCCACGAACCCCGAGCGGCTCTCGCCCGCGGCGCGCTTGGCCGACCATCTCGAGGACATCGAATCGGCGCGGCGCTACCGTCGGCTCACGCGCCTCGGGCCCCACTACGGACCGATGACCATCAGCGTGGGCTACGGCGAGCGGCGGCCGCTGGCCGACGAGGCCGTGGGCACGGGCACACACTACTACGGCACCTACACCTACCGGCGTGCGTTCGAGGTCGATCGGCTGCCGCCCGGACTGCCGGGACTGGTGCTGGTGACCAACGACGTCCGCGAGGGCGCCGACGACGCGGATGCCGAGTAGCGCAGACCGCACCCCACCGCTCCCAACAGGCCCCGCACCCCCTTGGACCGTCAGTACCATGGCCAGAACGCACCACGGTTCCGTAGGATGACGCGGTCATGATCCGGCGCCATGCCTCGACCCTGCGTGCCCTGCTCATGCTCACCGACGGCCTGCTGGCCGCGGTCGTGCTGGTGGGCTTGTCGTGGGTGCGCTTCGGCCAGGACTGGGCCGTGTGGTGGCGGGAGATCATCCCCAACCCCGACGCCCTGCTGCTGCTCTACGCGGTGGGCTGGGTGGTGGCGCTGGCGCTCAACGGGCTCTACCGACCGCGGGCTCGCTGGTCAATCCGCTCGGAGGCGTGGGACCTGCTGCGCGCGACCGTGCTCATGGCCGCGGCCATCTTCGCCGTGCTGTTCTGGTTCAAGCTGCCGGACGTCAGTCGCCTCTTCCTGATCATCCTCTTCCCCACCCAGTACGTGGTGACCCTGGTCACGCGGGCGATCCTGCGTCTGGCCTTCCGGGAGCTCCGCGCCAGGGGCAAGAACGCCCGCTACGTGCTGGTCGTGGGCGCCGGCCCGCGCGGTCAGTCGTTCGCCGCGACCCTGCAGGGCCACCGTGAGCTGGGCCTGGTGATCATCGGCTTCCTCGATGACGACGCCGCCTATGCCCATGACGCGCGCTGGCCCTGGCTGGGCCGGCTGGCCGACCTCGAGCGGATCATGGCCGAGCACGTCATCGACGAGGTCGCCATCTGCCTGCCCTTCAGCCAGTGGGGCTACCTCGACGGCATCGCCTTCGCGGCCGAGGAGGCGGGCAAGATCGTGCGCGTCCCGATGGACGTGCTGGAGCACCCCTTCGCCTCGGGCAAGGTGGAGGACCTCGACGGCACGCCGGTCTACTCGCTCGTGTCCGGACCGGACCGGACCCTGGCGCTGTGGATCAAGCGCGGCTTCGATATCGTCGTCTCGTCCATCGGGCTGCTGGTGCTCTCACTGCTGTTCCTGGCCGTGGGCTGGGCCGTCCGCCGCGACGGCGGTCCCGCCTTGTTCCGCCAGACCCGCGCCGGCCTGCATGGGCGGCCGTTCGAGATGCTCAAGTTCCGCTCCATGTCGGTGGACGCGGAGGAGCGGCTGGCCGAGCTGGAGCACGCCAACGAGCTGGAGGGCCATGCCTTCAAGATGACCGACGATCCGCGCGTGACGCCGCTGGGCCGCACCCTCCGCCGCTGGTCGCTCGACGAGCTGCCGCAGCTGTGGAACGTGCTCCGCGGCGACATGTCGCTGGTGGGGCCGCGCCCGCCGCTACCGTCCGAGGTCGGGGACTACGACCTGTGGCACCGGCGCCGCCTCTCCATGAAGCCGGGCATCACTGGCCTGTGGCAGGTCCGTTCGCGCCGCGAGACGCTCTTCGACAAGTGGGTCGAGGACGACCTCGAGTACATCGACCGCTGGTCCCTGTGGCTGGACCTGCAGATCCTCGTACGCACCATCCCCGCAGCCCTGGAGGGACGCTAGGGAGCGAGCTGACGCTGCCAGCGTCGCAGCCTGCCCGTGACTCGATGCCGAAGGTGGAGCGTCGAGCCGAGCACGTCGGGTACGCCGAGGCGATCGAGGAAGGCATGTCGGGTGGTCAGGTCTGCCAACAGCCGATCGAAGCCCGAGAATTCACCGTGAACAAGCCGCAGGTGTTGGTCCCGGAGCTCTGTCATGTCAGCGATGCGCGATGGCGACCGATATGCCTGGTTTGCGCCGTGCAGGCGCTCAAGCTGTTGTGCTCGTTCTGTCTCCGGGTCAGCCTCCACCGGCCGGTTCTGACGACGGAAGAACAGAGGTGACCCAACGCGTTGGAATCTCCCTCGCAGGGCCATCTGGGCGAGCAACAGGTTGTCCGGCCCGAGGATGGGCAGGATCCCCCATGTGCTCCTCGCGGCATCGAGGCGCATCAACCCATACGCCATGTTGCACGGGCCGATTCTCCAGATGAGTTCGCAGTAGCGCTGTCGGGCTCCGGAGGCGCTCACGTCCACGAGGTCGTCCATCAGGCCCAGTTCGCTTCCTGACTCGTCGATCAAGACCGTCTCGCCATACGCCAAGACGGCTCGGTGGTCGCTCTCGAGTGCCCCGGCGAGTACCTCGACGTACTGTGGATCCCACAGGTCATGGTCGCTGGCCCACATGAAGTACGAGCCTCTTGCCGTCTCGAGCAGGTGGTTAAAGTTGGCTACCGCCCCGCGGTCATCCTGCCAGCGGGTGATCCGTACTCGATGGTCGTCAGCACAGACCTCCTCGACGATCTCTGTGGTCCTGTCTCTGGATCCGTTGTCATGGACATGGATGTCAAGGTTGGGGTAGGTCTGCGCCAGGAGGGACCGCAAGGTCTCCGCAACGAACTGCTCCGCGTCGTGAGTCGCAACGCCGATGGAGACGAGCGGTACCTGTTGGGATGGAGCGCGGGACTTCTGGGGTACTCCGGACGGGTCTGGTGCGGTCATACTCTCGCTGCGTGAAGGTAGTCATCCTCGCCGGTGGCCTTGGCACGCGTCTTGCTGAGGAGACCGACGTTCGTCCGAAGCCGATGGTCGAGGTCGGACATCGACCGATCCTTTGGCACATCATGAAGCACTACGCGGCGTCCGGTTTCACCGAGTTCGTCATCGCACTCGGCTACAAGGGTGAGGAGATCAAGCGCTTCTTCGCCGACTACCTGACACTCGACGGTGACATCACGGTCCACCTAGAGGATGGACGAATCTCACGACACCGACAAAGCACCGAGAACTGGGTCGTCGACCTCGTCGATACGGGCTTCTCGACGAACACCGGCGGGCGGGTCAAGCGCCTGGCGCCCTGGCTCGCAGGGGAGCGCTTCATGCTCACCTATGGTGATGGAGTGAGCACCGTCGATCTCGATCGGCTGCTCCAGCACCACGAAACGCACCGACGGCTCGCGACGCTGACGGCAGTTCGGCCCCCGTCCCGTTTCGGCGGTCTCGAGCTGCGTGATGACGGAACCATCGACTTCACCGAGAAGCCGCAGATGGGTGAGGGCTGGATCAACGGAGGGTTCATGGTCGTCGAGCCCCAAGTGCTCTCGTACATCGAGGGCGACGATGCCAGCTTCGAAGCGGACGTCCTCGAACGACTGGCCAACGAGCGGCAACTCACGGCCTACAAGCACGATGGCTTCTGGCAGCCGATGGACACGCTGCGGGACGTTCGCTACCTGCGCGGACTGTGGACCAGCGGCGAGGCGCCTTGGGTGACATGGCAGGCATGACGTCCGACACGTCAGTCTGGGCGGACCGCACGGTGATGGTGACGGGCGCAGCGGGACTGCTCGGAGGTCGGGTGGTTGCCGACCTTGGCGCGTCCGGTGCCCGTGTCATCGCCGTCGATCGAGCCTGGGCAGGAGCTCCACAACCTGTCGAGGGAGCCTTCGCCGTGGATGCCGATGTCCGGGACCAGGAAGCCGTGGAGCGCACCATCGCACAGGAGCGCGTCGATACGGTCATCCACCTCGCCGCCCAGACGCTGGTCGGCCCGGCGCTACGGGACCCAGTGGATACGTTCGAGCACAACGTGGCTGGGACTTGGCACCTGCTCGAGGCTTGCCGTTCGGTCGGTGGCGTCGAGCGGATCGTCGTGGCGTCTTCGGATAAGGCCTACGGTGACGCCGGGGGTCGGGCGTATGTCGAGGACATGGCACTCCGCCCTCGCGCGCCGTACGACACATCCAAGGCCGCGGCCGACCTCATCGCACAGGCCTACGCGCACACCTACGAGATGGCTGTGACAGTCAGCCGCTGCGCCAACCTCTACGGTGAAGGCGACCGGAACTGGAGCCGCATCGTCCCTGGCACGATCCGGTCGGTCATCGAAGGACAGTCTCCAGTCATCCGCTCCGACGGCTCGCCCACCCGCGACTACCTCTACGTCGGTGACGCGTCGCTCGGGATCATCGGACTCGCCGATGCAGTCGGGAACCGACCTGCCCTGCGCGGCGAGCCGTTCAACTACAGTGGAAGCGACCATCTCTCGGTCCGCGAGGTGGTCGATCTCATCCTCGACCTGATGGAGTCAGACCTGGAGCCTCGAGTGCTTGACGAGGCCACCCACGAAATCCCTGCCCAGACAGTATCGGCGGATCGCGCGAGGCAGGAGCTGGGCTGGCGGCCGATGACCGACATGCGCAGGGGACTGGTCGAGACGATCGAATGGTACCGGGTCTATCTCGGGAGCCGGGCGCCGTGACGGGATGTCGTGGCTGCGGGGCTTCGCCCCTCGAGCCGGTCTTGTCACTCGGCCGGCAGCCGCTCGCGAATGCCTATCGTCGTCCTGCCGAGCTTGATGAGCCCGAGGCAACCTATCCGCTCACGCTCACGCTCTGTCCCGGGTGTGGTCTGGCTCAGCTGAGTGAGACCCTGCCGCCCACCGAGTTGTTCACTGACTACCCCTACTTCTCGTCCGTCTCGGACGCATTCGTTGAGCATGCAGGCGACCTGGTCGAACGCGTCGTGGCAGAACGCGACCTGGGGCCCGGCTCGCTCGCGGTCGAGATTGGCAGCAACGACGGCTACCTGCTCCGTCAGTATCGTGTCCGAGACGTCGAGGTTCTGGGGGTCGATCCGGCGGCCAACATAGCGGCGGTCGCGAATGAGCGCGGAATCCCCACGATCGCCGAGTTCTTCGGAACGGCGGTGGCAGCCAGCATTCGGTCGGATGGTCAACTTGCTGACGTGGTCCACGCGAACAAC
>JASFQX010000146.1:0-5434 GCA_050115215.1 Chloroflexota bacterium | reverse complement strand
ACGACCAGCGCCACCTCGCTGGAGAAGGCCCGCGGCGCACGCTCCAGCAGCTCGACCTCGGCGGAGGCGACATCGGCGACATCACGCACCGCAGCGGCGAGGACGCGATCGAGCCCCTTGAGCAGGACCACCTTCTGGCGCGGCTCTGCGGCCGCCTCGAGCACCTCCAGCGCCACCAGGCGCGCAGCCTCGGCGGCGCCGTGGGTGAGCACCAGCCGCTCCGGCGAGGCCGACAGCACCGCCGCCACGACGGCCCGCGCCTCGCGCTCGCGCTGGCCCAGGTCCTCGGCACGGTCCGGCCCGGCCCGGCCCACGCGCAGCTCCATGTCGTCCGATTCGTGGACGGCCGCCAGCGTCTCGGCCGGGAGCGGCCCGGCCTGGTGCGTGGCCAGGTAGATGCCCGCACCGGTGGCGGTCAGCACCTCACGCAGGCCACGGACGCGGTCGAAGCGGCTGGGCGGCTCGGTCATGGCCGACGTAGCGCAGTGGTCACGGTCACCACATCATGAACCAGCGTCCCCTCCCCCGTGGGCGGCCGCGTCATCGGTGAGCACTCCGTACCGGCCGGTGACCTGAAGCCGCTCGTGCAGCGCCGCCACCGTGCTCAGCCGGTCGACCTCGGCCGGGGCCTTGTCGGTGCGGATGCGCACGATGCGGGGGAAGCGGAGAGCGAAGCCGGACTTGTGGCGCCCGGAGGCATGCACGACATCGAAGGCGATCTCGACCACGACCGAGGGCTCGACCACTCGATAGCGCCCGTGGCGCTCGATGGTGTGGGCCTCGAACCAGCGCGTCATGTCGGCGATCTCGGCGTCGGTCAGCCCGCTGTAGGCCTTGCCGATGGTGACCAGCGCGCCCTCGTCCGCCCCGGGTCGGTCATCGATGACCGCGAACGTGTAGTCGGACAGCACGCCGTGGCGCCGGCCGTGGCCGGTCTCCACCCCCACGACCACGCAGTCGAGCGTGGTCAAGGCCTTCTTCAGCTTGAGCCAGGCGTAGCCACGACGGCCAGGGGTATACGTCGAGTCGGGGTCCTTGAGCATGAGTCCCTCGTTGCCGCGCGCCTGCGCCTCGCGAAAGACGCGTTCGAGCTCGGCCTCGTCGGCCGCGTCCACCAGCGCCGCCAGCCCGAAGCCCGGCGTCCCCGGCAACCCCAGCGCCTCCAGGCGCCGGCGCCGCTCGCGCAGCGGCTCACGCAGCAGGGGTACCGGCGAGGTGGAGCCGTCCCCCAGGGCCAGCGCGTCGAACGCGACGTACATGACCGGCGTCTGCGCCAGCACCTCAGCCGAGGGACGCTTGCGTCCGAGCCGTGACTGCAGTCGCAGGAAGGACAGCACGGCCCCATCCTTCCAGGCCAGGATCTCGCCGTCGAGGATGCCCTCCCAGGCGACCGCAGCGGCCGCGCTGACGATCTCGGGAAAGCCAGCGGTGACGTCGTTGAGGTCACGGCTGAAGATCCGCACGTCCCCACCCTGGACGTGCAGCTGCGCGCGGATCCCGTCGTACTTGTCCTCGACCCAGACCGGTGGCGACAGGCGGCGGAGCGCCTCGGCCTCGTCCACGACCGGGCTGGCCAGCATCGACTTCAGCGGGTGGAAGAGCGAGAGCCGGGCGCTGTCCAGCGCGTCGTCGCGGGCGAGCTCAGCGCTGCGGCCGATGTCCCCGGTCAGCATGCCGGCCCACTGCACGGCCGCCAGGTCCGCGTCGAACGCCGTCGCGATGCCCTTCTCCAGGTGGCCCTCGCGCAAGCCGATGCGCAGCTCACCGCCGAGGATGGCGGTGAGGTAGCGGGCGCTCAAGGGATCGGCGCGGCGGAGCAGGCCGGCGAAGATCTCCGCCTTGGCGTCGCGGCCCCGAGCGGCCGAAAGGGCCTGGTAGCCGCCGGCCACCTCCGCCAGCGTGAGCGGCGTTTCGCCGGACGGCTCGTGACCGGCCTCTGCCAGCAGCTCGCCCACGGCCGTGCCAACGTCGGACGAGCGGTCGTAGGCTCGGCTCATGGCCCCGTCATCCGCGGCCGCGACCGCCTGCACCACCGTGGTGATCGCGCGCCAGCCGAGCCCGGCCACCCGCTGATCTCGCGCCGGGAAGGCACGGCCGCTGAGGAACACCGTCGCCGTCGCCAGGTCGGTGCCCGCGAGCGAGCGCAGATAGGCGGCCACGATGGACGTCTTCTCGGAGGTCTTGCGCGTGGCGCGGATGGCCTCGGCCGTCTCGGCCCAGCGGCGCATCGAGCCGGCTGGCTGCGGCTCGGCAGGCTGGTTCATGGATGAGCGGCCGTGGGCTGCATCGACCCATCGTAGTGCGGACTGGGTCGGGCGCTCGGGGCCGGCGCAGGTGGGTTAGCATCGGCGGCCATGGTCACCGTCGAACAGCAGCGCCAGACGTGGCATCCCGCCACCATCGATGGCGACCGCGTGTCGCTTCGACACCACCGCCAGTCCGATCTGTCGACGGTGCAGCGCTGGTACCGCGACCCGGAGCTGGCACGCCTCACCCGCTACTCCTTGCGGCCGATGAGCGATGGCGACATCGACCGCTTCTTCTACGGTCGGCTGCTGTCTCCCGAGCAGGTCGGGTATGCCATCACGCTTCAGGACTCGGGTCGGCTCATCGGCTCCACCACCTTCAGCAACCTCGATCCCGAGAACCGGGTCACGCTATTCCATATCAGCATCGGGGAGCCCGACGTCTGGGGAGCCGGTCTCGGCACCGAGGCCACCGAGCTCATGCTCTGGCTGGCCTTCGAGCGCATCGGGCTCCATCGGGTGGCGCTCTCGGTGTTCGAGTTCAACACGCGCGCGATCCGCAGCTACGAGAAAGCCGGCTTCACGGTCGAGGGCCGGCACCGCGAGGCCATCCTGCGCGACGGCAGGCGCTGGGACGAGCTGACGATGGGCATCCTGGCCCCCGAGTGGCGGGCGCGCCACACCGAGGAAGACCCCGGCCATGGCTGATCCGGTCGGGACAGCCGTTTCGACATCAGTTGCCGGAGCACGGTAGCGATGAGCGCGAAGGACCGTCGGAGGGCGGAGCCGCATGCGGGCGAGCGCAGAAGGACGCCGTCGCAGCGGCCGACCAAGACCTGTCCGGTGTGCGGCCGGCCGTTCAGCTGGCGGCGGCGATGGGCCGAGAGCTGGGACCAGGTCGTCTACTGCTCCGAGCGCTGCCGCCGGAGGCGTCACCTTCGGGTGAAGCGGTCTCCCGACCGAGACTGACTCCGCGGCTGGTCCTGCCGCGACGAGAAGCCCCAGTTCGATCAGGACGGTGCCGCCGGCAGTCGAGGCCCAGCAGCTGTCGCGGCGAGGCGGTGCGCTACGCGGTCGGGGTGAGGTGCGGCGGAGCGGCCCAGGAATGGAGGGTGCGGATGTACTGCGCGCGCTCGAAGGTGCCCGGATCCTCGACGCTGCCCTGGCTGGCAGAGCCGCGCAGCTGCATCACCGAGCTGTATTCGTTCTCCTCGAGCCACTGCCGCATCTCGGTCTCGATCTCCGCGATCTTGCCGGGTCCATCGCGCAGCACCGCCGAGGCCATCATGGCCACGTCGGCCCCGACCATCAGCGCCTTCACGGCGTCGCCGCCGCTGTGAATGCCGGACGTGGCCGCGATGGAGACCTCGGGGCCGAGTTGTGGCCGCAAGATCGCCGTCCAGCGCATGGGTAGCCGCAGCTCCGAAGGATGGCTGAGCGCCACCCGCGGCACCACGGCCAGCTCGTCGAGGTCGATGTCGGGCTGATAGAAGCGGTTGAAGAGCACGAGACCGTTGGCGCCGGCCTCGACGACCCGCCCAGCGAAGTTGGCCAGTGCCGAGTAGTACGGGCTCAGCTTGACCGCGAGGGGCAGGCTCACGGCCGCACGCACGGCCGCGATCAGCTCCAGGTCGTCGTCCTCGACATCGACCGAGTTGCGGCTGCGGTCGACGGTGATGCGATAGAGGTTGAGCTCGAGCGCGTCAGCGCCGGCATCGGCCATGAGCTTGGCGAAGCGGACCCAGCCGCCGACCGAGTTCGCGTTGAGGCTGGCGATGATGGGCACCGCGGCCTGGCGCTTGAGCGCCTCCAGGGATCGGAGGTAGCGGTCTCCCTCGCCGATGAAGGTGTCGACCTCGGGGAAGTAGTCGAGCGCCTCTGCGAAGCCCTCGGTCCCCTGCTCGAGAGAGGCCGCGAGCTCGATCTCCTCGTTCTCGATCTCCTCCTCGAAGAGGCTGGGCATGACGATGGCGCCCGCGCCGGCCTCCTCGAACCTGGCCACCATGTCAGGCTGGCGCGTGAGCGGGTTCGCCGAGACGACGAGTGGTGAGCGAAGCTCGAGCCCCAGGTAGCGGGTGCTGAGATCGACGTTCACTTGGACTCTCCCTTCCCGTTGCTGCCGCCGGACGAGCCGCCGGCAGGAGCCGCAGCCGGCTCATGCTCCAGATGCGGGATGCTGCGCTGGACATCGGCCAGCTGGCTGTAGTAGCGCCAGCGCTCGTCGGCATCGGCCTGGGACAGCTCGGCCAGCTCGGCGGCCCGGTCGGGCTGGGTCCGCGCGAGGATGGCGAAGCGGGTCTCGGACTCGACGAATTCCTTGATCGGCATGGTGGGCTTCTTCGAGTCGAGCTTGAAGGGCTGGCCGTCGGCAGCCTCGCTGGGCACGTAGCGGTAGAGCGGCCAGAAGCCGGACTTCACCGCGTCCTTCTGATGCGTCATCGAGGTCGACATGTCGATGCCGTGAGCGATGCAGGTGCTGTAGGCGATGATGATGGAGGGACCGGGCCAGGCCTCCGCTTCGAGCATGGCCTTGTTGGTCTGGACGTCGTTGGCCCCAAGCGCGATCTGGGCCACGTAGACGTTGCCGTACGCGCGTGCGATAGCGCCCAGGTCCTTGCGGCCGCTGGACTTGCCCGCCGCTGCGAACTTGGCCACAGCACCCCGCGGCGTGGCCTTGGAGGCCTGGCCGCCGGTGTTGGAGTAGACCTGCGTGTCGAGCACGAGGATGTTGATGTCACGGCCCGAGGCCAGAGCCGCGTCGACACCGCCGAAGCCGATGTCGTAGGCCCAGCCGTCACCACCCATGATCCAGACGCCGGTGCGGACCAGGGTGTCCGCCAGCGAGCTGAGCTGCTGGGCGGCCGCGCCCCGCTCGCCGTCGACACCGGCGAGCGCTTCCTTCAGCCGGGCCACGTCCTCGCGCTGCTTGGCGATGCCGGCCTCGGTGTCCTGCCTGTTCTCCAGCAACCGCGTCGCGAGGGCCTCCCCGACCTCGGGCGAGAGCTGCTCCAGCAGCGCCCGCGCCTGGCCGACCTGTACGTCGAGCGCGAGCCGCATGCCCAGGCCGAACTCGGCGTTGTCCTCGAACAGCGAGTTGTTCCAGGCCGGGCCACGGCCGTCGGCGTTCACGGCCCAGGGCGTGGTCGGCAGGTTGCCGCCGTAGATGGAAGAGCAGCCGGTCGCGTTGG
>JASFQX010000145.1:0-5455 GCA_050115215.1 Chloroflexota bacterium | reverse complement strand
TCGCTGCCACGCTCATCGTCCCGCTGGCGTTCCTCCTCGCGCTGCGGAGGTGGTATCTGCGCTGGGGAGCGACACCGCAAGAATGCCGACGGACGCTCCCGGGGGACGACGTGGTGTCCAGGCCACACCTCGCGTTCACCCGAGCCCTGACCATCGGCGCGCCGCCCTCCGAGGTCTGGCCCTGGCTCGTCCAGATGGGTGGCTACGAGCGAGCCGGCTGGTACAGCTACGATCGCTTCGACAACGCGGGCCGGCCGAGCGCGAGCACGATCATCCCCGAGCTGCAGAACCTCCGCGTCGGCGACGTCATGCCCACCAGCCCCAGCGGCTTCGGGTTCACCGTCGAGGCGATCGACCCGGAGCGCTCACTCGTCCTCACGGTGCGCGACCCGGCGGGCACGCTCAGCATCGCCTTCGTGCTGGACCCGCTCGGATCGAGCACCCGACTGCTGCTGCGTGGACGGCTCCACGTTTCGCCCACGCTGAGGGGCCTGCTGATGCTCCTGATGATGGACGCCGGCGACTTCGTGATGATGCGCAAGATGCTGCTCGGTATCCGCGCCCGAGCGGAGATGGCGCACCGGCGTCGCCAGGAGGGTGCAGCGACCCTCGGCTGAGCGATCATCCCCATCCATCCGAAGCGACCTCGGGCTCCGAGCGGACGCGATCCGCCGGGCCGAATGAGGAGACGGATAAGGCCCTGCCCGATGCGGGGTCCCATGGTTAGGTCGATGCTGCGCGTGCGTGAGAGACAACGTGGAGGGCTTGACCATGTTCGCACCAGGCATCCCACCCACCAGGCGGGCGGCCACGCACAGACCGTCTACCTCGCTCCTGCTGACCCTCGTCAGCGCCGCGACACTCGTGCTGTCCGGCGCCGTCGTGGGCGCCAGCCCGGCCGAGTCGCCGACGCCCGGCCTCGCCATGGCCGAGGCACGGCTGGGTCACACCGCGACGCTCCTGCCGGACGGGACGGTGCTCATCGCCGGCGGCTTCGGCGGCACCGGCGTCCATGCCTCTGCCGAGGTCTTCGACCCGCAGACGCGACACTTCGCGCCGGCGGGCTCGCTCGAGCACGGCCGGATGATGCATACCGCGACGCCACTACCGGACGGACGGGTCCTGGTCCTCGGTGGCGTCGATGAACGCCATGGGTTGCTTGCCTCAGCGGAGCTGTACGACCCGGTCGAGGGCACGTTCAGCCCGGCGGGGCGCCTGCGCAGGCCTCGGGCGGGCCACACGGCGACCCCGCTCGACGATGGCCGCGTGCTGGTGGTCGGCGGCACGGACGCGAAGGCCAGGCCGATCAGGTCGGTCGAGGTCTACGACCCGGCGAGGCAGCGGTCGAAGCGCGTAAGTCGACCCAAGGAGGTCCGGGTCGGCCACAGCGCGACGCTCCTCGATGACGGCCGGGTCCTGCTCGTCGGCGGCATCGCCTACGGCGCGAACCGTCCGGAGGTGTTCGCATCGGCGGAGGTCTTCGAGCCCACGACCGGGCGCTTCGCGTCGGTCGGGTCGCTCGCTGACGCACGCTGGCTCCATACCGCGACCCGGCTCGGGGACGGCACCGTCCTTGTCCTCGCTGGATTGAGCGATGGTCCCGAGCCGCGCCGGTCGGCCGAGCTCTACGACCCGGCGCGGCAACGCTTCACCATCATCGCCGACCTGGCAGTGCCTGCGGCGGTCGAGACCAGCACCCTGCTCGACGACGGCCGGGTCCTGCTCGTCGGCAGCGAGGACGAGGGGCTCGCCTCGCTGCATGTCCTCGACCCGGCGACACGGTCGTTGGCGGCCGCCGGCTCGCTCCACTCACCTGCCATCGGGCATCGCGCCACGCGGCTCCAGGACGGCAGCGTGCTCATCACCGGCGGCCGGAGCCGGGTCTGGCCGATCGCCACCGCCGAGCTCTTCGATCCCGGATCGATGGACGTTGTGGCCTTTGGGCCGGTTGACCCATCCGTGGACGATCCCGGCGTCGTGTCGAGCCCACCGCCGCTGCCGCCCCTCGGTGACGTCCTGGCAGGTGGTCATATCGAGATGCCCGGATCGGGGTTCGCCATGACCTTCCCGGAGGACTGGACCGTCGAGGTCGCGGAACCGGACCCGGACGTCTTCCGCGCGGCACCGGGGACAGCCTGGGAGGCGCTGCGGGCCTACGGTCCGGAGCGTCAGCAGGGCTGCTCGGTGTCGGTCGGCGTCGCGACGGTGTCGCTTCGCGAGCGCTCGGGCGGTGCGTCGGGCGACATGACGGTCGAGCCGCACTGGGACGAGCGCGAGAGCGGCATGCTGTGGGCACCCGAGCCACGGGTCGACCTCGGCACCGGGGGCGTGTACTCGGTGATGTCGCCGCGCGAGCGGCTTCACACGAGCGACCCCGGTCTCGAGCACGACGTCCTGTACGTGATCTCCTGCAGTGCTGGGGGTGAGGATCCCGAGGCCTTCGAGGCAGAGCTCGAGGGCCTCATCGAGACGTTCCAGCTCCTGCCCGGCGAGGGCCACGACTGAACGCACGGGCCTCACGCCCCTTCGGCAGCTGGATCGACACGATGGCAAGCTGCCGATGAAGGCGGTGGGGACGAGATATGAGGCGCTCCCTAAGGGCGCGCATCTGGCCCGAGGTGGGCCTTAGGTCCAGGTTCACTGCCAACCCGAGCGGAGTGACCGAGATGAAGACCCAGGCCTACCCGGACCCCAGCCGCTTCGATTCGCTGGTGGAGCTGCTCGACGATGCCGCGGAACGCTACCCGCCCGACCGTCCATCGCTCAGCCTCCACACCGACGAGGGCGTCACGCTGGCCTGGTCGAGCCACGAAATCAGGCGACGCTCACGCCTCGTCGCCTGGCGCTTGCGCGCCATGGGCCTCAAGAGCGGCGACCGGCTGCTGACCTGGAGCCCTTCGACGCCTGCCCTTCCGGCCGTCTACTGGGGCGCGATGCTGGCGGGAGTCACCATCGTGCCGCTCGATCTGCGCATGGCACCCGCCGTCCTGCGGCGCATCGCAGACCAGGTCGAGGCGGACTGGCTGGCCATCGGCACCGGCCTGGACGCGCCCGACCCGGTCGCGGGCGGCCTGGACCATCTGTCACGCGTCACCATCGACGAGCTCGTGGCCGAGCCGTCGGGGTCCGAGGGCTTCCCGTCGGACTGGGAATCGCAGCTTGCCGGCTGGCCTCGCCCCACGCGCTCGGACCTCGTCGAGATCATCTACACCTCGGGGACCACCGGTCGTCCCAAGGGCGTCCAGCTGACCCATAGCACGTTCCTGAACACGCTCCAGGTGGTCGCCGTGATCGTGCCGCCGCGACCCCACCGGCTCGTCAGCTTCCTGCCCCTCTCCCACCTCTTCGAGCAGGCCATCGTCCTCTTCTACGGCACGATGATCGGAGCCGAGGTCGCCTACGTCCGCTCGCGCACGCCCCGAACCATCTTCACGGCCATGCGAGAGCTGCGCGCCACGACGATCGTCGCGCCCACGCAGTTCCTGCAGCTCTTCTGGACGGGACTCAGTCGGGAAGTGGACCGCCAGGGCAAACGCGCGACCTTCGACCGCCTGCGGCGCATCGCCAGGCACCTGCCGCTCCGGGCCCGACGGCTGCTCTTCCGCTCGGTCCTGGCACAGCTGGGCGGCGCCTTGACGACGGTGGCGACCTCGGCCGCGTACCTGCCGCCCGAGCTGCAGCAGGACTGGGAGGACCTCGGCATCAGGATCGTCCAGGGCTATGGCTCGACCGAGGCGGGCCCCGTCACCTGCAACACCGAGCAGGAGCATCCCGCCGGCGTCGTCGGGCGTGCGATCCGGCCGGTCCAGGTAGCGCTGGCACCGGACTCGGAGATCCTCGTGTCCGGGCCGACCGTCACCCCCGGCTACTGGCGAGACCCCGAGGCCACGGCGGCCGCGTTCGACGACGAGGGCTGGTACCACACCGGCGATATCGGGCGCTTCGACGAGGCGGGGCGACTGGTGCTCACCGGTCGCAAGAAGAACATCATCGTTCTGCCCAACGGCCTGAACGTCTTCCCCGAGGATATCGAGAGCGTGCTCGCGGACCATGGTCTGGACCAGGCCGTGGTCCTCGAGACGGCTCCCGGGCGCATCGAGGCCGTGGTCATGCCGCCGGGCACGATGCCGATGCTGGCCCCGGACCGTGGCGGGCAGGAACCGCGCTCGGCCGAAGAAGAGGCCCGTGCGCGGCACGAGATCGAACGCATCGTCGACGCGGCCAACGACGAGCTCGCGGTCCACCAGCGCATCGACGCCTGGCGGATGTGGCCGGAACGCGACTTCCCCCGCACGCACCTCCTGAAGGTGCGGCGCGACCCCATCCGTGAATGGGCAGGCGCAGACGTGCCGCTGGCGGTGCGGGAGGATCACCAGCGCACTGCCGTCGGCGCCGGGACGCAGGGCTCGGCGTCGCCGGGTCCAGGCCAGTTTGCCGCCTGATGGCTTGACCGAGCCGGCGACCTTGTCCTGCCTCCTCCGTTGAGCCTTCCGTGAGCCGCCGTTGACAGCCACGTCCCATCATGCGCGCCGGCAACCGTCGGTCGGCCGTGCTTGCGTCCCGCGTCCGGCCCGACGATCCGGATCGGACGCAAGAGGGGGACCCACGCCATGCAACAGACCACGATGATCCATGCCGGCCGCTGGGCGGTGCTCGTGCTCGTCACCATCCTCTGCGCGGCCTTCGTCAGCCTGGCCGCTGCGCCGGTGCGCGCGGACGATGGCCCTCAGGTCAAGGTGATGAGCCGGAACCTGTACCTCGGGGCCGACCTGCTACCGGTCGTGTCCGCACCCGACATCCCGACGCTGATGGAGCGAGCGGCCACCGTCGTCCGCACGGTCCGGGCAACCGACTTCCCGACCCGGGCCAGGGCTCTCGCGGCCGAGATCGACGCCGAGGACCCCTGGCTCATCGGGCTCCAGGAGGTCTCGCTCTGGCGCCGCGGCGCGATGGGAATCCTCGACGGACCGACTACGCAGGCGGAGACCGTCGTCTACGACTTCCTGGACCTGTTGATGCAGCGTCTTGCCGCCCGGGGCCTGGACTACACGGTCGTGATCAAGCAGTCCAACTTCGACGCCGAGGTGCCGACCGCGCTCGGCTACGACATCCGGCTCACACAGCGGAACGTCATCCTCGCCCGGACGGACCTGCCGGCTCGCAAGCTGCAGCTGTCCAACGCACGTCGCGGGCAGTACACGGTGAACAGCTCCTTCCCGACCAGCTTCGGGACGCTCACCGACACGCGCGGCTGGCTGTCGGTGGATGCCAAGGTCGCAGGCAGCAGCTTCCGCTTCGTCGATACCCACCTCGACTCCTACGTGCCGCAGGTGCGCCAGGCGCAGATCGCCGAGCTGCTGGCAGGTCCGGCCAGCACCGGCAAGCCGGTCGTCCTCGTGGGTGACCTCAACGCCCAGCCTGGGAGCAACGTCATCGGTCAGGTCCGCGCGGCCGG
>JASFQX010000144.1:0-5473 GCA_050115215.1 Chloroflexota bacterium | reverse complement strand
CTCGGGGCATCGCCGTCCGGCTGGACCGCGTGAGCAAGTCCTTCGACGAGGTGGCCGCTCTCGACGAGGTCAGCCTGGAGCTGGCGACAGGCACCATGCTGGCAGTGCTTGGACCGTCGGGTTGCGGCAAGACCACCGCCTTGCGGCTCATCGCGGGGTTCGAGCGGCCGGACCAGGGCACGATCGAGATCGATGGCAAGCTGGTAGCCACCGCCTCGTCGATGATCGCGCCGGAGCGACGACGCGTCGGGCTGGTCTTCCAGGACCTGGCCCTGTTCCCTCACCTGACGGTTCGGGCCAACGTGGCCTACGGCATCCGTCGCGATCCCGACCACCAGGAGCGAGCGGATGAGCTGTTGGAGCTGGTGGGCCTGACCACCGAATCCGAGCGCATGCCGCACGAGCTGTCGGGCGGCATGCAGCAGCGCGTGGCACTGGCTCGTGCGCTGGCACCCCGGCCCGACGTGCTCCTGCTTGACGAGCCGTTCTCCTCGCTCGACCAAGCCATGCGCACGCAGCTGCGGGTAGAGGTGCGTCAGATCCTGCGCGAGGCACGCCAGAGCGCCGTCTTCGTGACCCACGACCAGGGCGAGGCGCTGACGGTCGCCGACACCGTGGCCGTGATGACCCGCGGTCGCGTCCTGCAGGTGGCGCCGCCGGAGCTCATCTACGCGGAACCAGCCACCCCGTACGTGGCCACCTTCGTGGGCGTGGCGAACCTCGTGCCGGCCCACGTGGTCGACGGCGTGGCCGAGACACGCTTCGGTCGTGTGCCGCTGATCGGCCAGGGCGGCCAGCGTCCCGACGGGCACTCGCTGTGCCTGCTGCGTCCGGAGCACTTCAGCTTGTCGGCGGCGCCCCCCCGCCCCGGTGACACCGGTGGTTGGGACGTGATCGATCGGCGCTTCTCGGGTTCGGAGATCCTGCTCGAGGTGCGCGCAGCCGACGGCGAGCGTCTTTGGGTCGAGGCCGGTAGCCGCGTCCGTCACCTCGGACTGGGCGACCGGGTCACGCTCAGCCTGCGCGACATCGAGACGGTCGCCTTTGGCCGGCGCCGCCAGGGTGTGACCGAGGCCCTGGGCACGAACGCCCCGGCGGATCCGGCCGGCGGGCTGAGTTAGCATCGCGGGCATGGACAGCCCCGGCCTCGAGAGCCTCGTCGAATGCGTACCCAATATCAGCGAGGGGACCGAGACCGCGACCCTCGACGCCATCGCGGAGACGCTCGAGGCCGAGGCTGGGGCCTGGCTGCTGGACCGCACCGCCGATCCTGACCATGGCCGCAGCGTGTACACGATGGCGGGCTACCCGGGACGCGTGATGGCCGCCATGGAGGCCGCGATCGAGGTCGCGATCGAGCGCATCGACATGCGCGCCCACGCCGGTCGTCACCCGCGGATCGGAGCGGTCGACGTCATCCCCTTCGTGCCGCTGGGGGATACGACCATGGGCCAGTGCGTGGACGGCGCGCGCGCGTTCGCCGCCCGTGTCGCCGAGCGCTTCGAGCTGCCCGTGTACCTGTATCGGGAGGCGGCCCAGCGAGCCGAGCGACGCTCGCTCGCTCACATCCGGCGTCCCGGCTTCGAGGGCCTGGCTGAAGCCATGATGTCGCCCGACGGCGAACCGGACTTCGGCCCGAGCCGTCCGCATCCGACCGCCGGAGCCACGGCCGTGGGTGCGCGGCCCTTCCTCATCGCCTGGAACATCCAGCTCTCGACCACCGACCTGAGCGTCGCCCGTCGCATCGCCGGTCGGATCCGCGAGCGCGATGGCGGCCTGCCCGCCGTTCAGGCCCTCGGTATCGACCTGGCCTCGCAGGGCTGCACCCAGCTCTCGATGAACATCCTCGACCATGAGCGGGCGCCGTTGTGGCGCGTGTGGGAGGAGGCTGAGCGGCTCGCGGCCGAGGAGAGCGTCAGCCTGCTCGACTCCGAACTCATCGGGCTCGTCCCGGCCCGGTCGCTGATGGATGTCGCAGACCACATCGGCTCAAGCGCGTTCCACACGCCCGAACAGCGTCTTCGGGAAGTCGCCAGTCACCTGCGCATCAGACGCTTCGATCCGAGCATGGTCCTGGAGGTCCGTCTGGCCCGGGTACGCCAGCGGGACTAGGCCGCTCTCGGGTGCCAGTACAGGTGTACGACGGGGTCGCTAGCTGCGCCCCCTCTGCTCGAGCAGGACAACGGTGGTCTCGTTGGGTACCGAGGAGATCGTGACCTTGAGGCTGGGCACGGGCTGGACCTCGGTCGCGCTCATCTCCTTCAGGAACCGGTCGAGGTCCGCATCCGCCTTGGCCGCAGCCTCGGTCAGCGCCAACGGCACGACCATGTGGGCATCGAGCTGACCAGCGATCTCAGCCGCGTGTGCCGCGCTGAGCTGCGGCCCGATACCGAGCATGAGGATGTCGACGTGGCCCATCTCGCGGACCGTGTCCTGGTCGAGCAGGTGGCCGACCTCTCCCAGATGGGCGGCATACACGCCGTCGAGCTCGTACACGTACGAGGTACTCGCGCCGCGTGCCGCGCCCTGCTCGTTGTCGCGGAAGGTGCGCACACCGGTGCACATGACGTCGTGCACCTCGTACTCACCGGGTGAGTCCAGGACGAACGCCTTCTCGAGGCTGGTCGGCAGCGGCACGCCCAGCAGACGCGATGTCACATCGGCCCTGGCCTTGCTGCCACGTCCGGACACCAGCGACTCGTCGGGATGGCTGTACGAGACGATGTCCGCGGTCAGGCCGCGCCCCGTGGGTCCCACGATGGACCGGAACGGGTCTGCGGCCACGACCCCTTCACGGCCCCTGAGCCGAACGCATGAGCTGCCGTACCAGGTGATCTCCATGAGCTCGATGGTGCCATAGGCGTGACCCGCGCAGGCGGCCAAAAGGAAGGAACGAGGGACGCCTGCCCAATCAGCGCCCCTCGTTCCAAGAGGGAGGGAGAGGGAACTGTGAAGATTGTCTTCGCGGTTCCGTGGCGATAACAGTACTGACCGACCGTGAAGGCACCAGACCCCGAATGATGAAGAAACGCACATCTGGTACGCATTCGTCGAAACCACCCATCCGTCCCACTGGGCATTCTGCGCAGGGCTGGCACAATCCCGCGTATGGCATCCCTCGACCATGACCGTCGGCCGGTCCATCGTCTCGCTCGTCTTCTGCCCCTCGCTGCCGCCATCGCGTTGGCGGTCGCATCCGTCGGTCCTGCCACCGCGGCCCAGGAGGAGAGCCCAGCTCCCGACGCCAGCCCGGTCACGGAGGCGACCCCTCGGCCCGAGGGCTTCACCAAGAAGATGGTGAAGCGGGTGAACGAGGTCATCGAGGGCGTGCATCCCGTGAGGCGGCTGCCGGCGGCCGAGGATGTGTCCTATCGGGTCATCGACCAGGAGACCTTCCTTGCCGAGCTGGAGGCCCTGTTCCGGGAGGAGTACCCGGCGGAGTACATCGCTGCCGAGGATGACGCCTTCACCCGGCTCGGGCTGCTCGAGGCAGATCAGGACCTGGAGCGGCTCATCCTCAAGCTCTACGATCAGCAGGTCCTGGCCTACTACGAACCGCAGACCGACACCTTCTCGCTCATCGGCCCCATCAAGAAGATCGGCCCGCTGGAATCGATCGTCGTGGCGCATGAGTACGGCCACGCGCTCCAGGACGCAGCCTACGACCTGGAGGCGCTTCGCATCAGGGACCTCGATCAGGCCGACGCCATCCTCGCGCAGCAGGCGCTCATCGAGGGCGATGCCACCGCGGTGATGTACGACTGGGCCGCTCGCGAGCTGAAGCTGTCAGATCTGCTGGGGGTCTCGGCGCAGGCACTGACCCAACAGGACAGTCGCCGACTGCGGCGAACGCCGGACATCCTGCAGCGCCAGCTCGAGTTCCCCTACATCGACGGCTTCGCTTTCGTCAACGCCATCCGCGGACGCGGCGACTGGGATGCCGTCGACGCCGTCTGGGCCGCACAGCCGGTCTCGACCGAGCAGATCCTTCATCCCGAGCTCTATCCGGACGAGCTGCCGGTCGCCATCGAGTTGCCGGACGTCGCGACCGCCATGGGGCCCGAGTGGACCACCAGCTACGAGCAGACGCTGGGCGAGATGCAGATCGGCGTGTGGGTTGCCGACGGCAAGAAGGCCCGCTCGTTGTTCCCGGTCCTGCCGGGCGAGCTGCCGAACGCGGAGGCAGCTGCCGGCTGGGGCGGGGACCGGCTCGTCAGCCTCGATGGGCCTGACGGTGCCTGGGCCGTGGTGTGGCAAACGGATTGGGATAGCCGGAAGGACCGGAACGAGTTCCGCAAGGCCGCCAAAGCGGCCATGAAGGACCTGGCCGGCGCCCACGCCGCGACCGATAGCGATGTCGTGGGGGGACTATCCTCTCCAGTACTCGTTCTGGTGGCGGACAGCAAGCCGACGCTGCAGGCGCTGCGGGGAGCCCTCGGGCTTACGGGAACCTGACATCGCGAGCCGCCAGCGAGTGAAGCGAGGAGCGGCGGACGATGAAGAAAGTGACACAAGTGTCGGGAACGGCGCAGATGGCAACCGGCCGTGCCCACAAGGTGGCATGCGGTCTCGTAAGGTCCGGCTGCCATGACTGACCAGAAGCCGGATGCCGGCGACACAACCGAGCCGACCAAACCCGAATCCACACCGCCAGAGTCGGAGGCGATCGAGGCAGCCGCGGAGGGGGTCGAAGGCGCCGCCGCCGGGTCGGCCGGAGAGGCAGGGGTCAGCAATGCTGCCGACGGGGCCGACGAGGCCGAGGAAGCCGAGGGCCCCGCTGAGAGCGAAGCCGCCGCAGAGGGTGAGGCCGCCGCGGAGGGTGAGTCGACTGCTGAAGGGACCGTCGCCGAGACCGAGGCCGAGGCAGCAGACGCCGCCGCTGCCGGTGCAGCCTGGACGACCACGCCCGTAGCGCCCGATCCTGAAGCGACCGAAGCGGCCTTGGCCGCGCTTGCGGCCAAGCCGGAAGTCACCATCGAGCCCCCGGAGACCCCGCCCACACCGCCACCCGGGCCTGGTGAAGAACCACCCGACGAAGGTACGCCCGTCCTGCTCGTTGGTGGCATCCTGGTCGGCGCGTTCATCGTGGCCCTGGCCATCGTGCTCATCCTGTTCCGCCCGTTCGACAGCCTGGTCGACGAGGACGCGACGCTATCGCCGTCGCCGGTCGTCACCGAGGTGCCCAGCGAGTCCCCTCCGGCCATCGTCTCAGTGGATACGCCAGACTTCGAGGGTCGGTCGCTGGAGGAGGCCGAGGCCATCGCGACCGACTATGGACTGGTCGTCCGAGTCGATCCCGTGGAGACCGACGACTACGAGCCCGGGATCGTCATCAGCCAGGAGCCCGCGGCCGGCGAAGCGGTCGATGCTGGCTCGACCGTGGATCTGGCTGTGGCGCAGCCTGTGCCCACCAGCCCGGTCCCCGACGTCACCGGCCTGTTCGAGGACGAAGCAGTCGATGAGCTCGAGGCCG
>JASFQX010000143.1:0-5477 GCA_050115215.1 Chloroflexota bacterium | reverse complement strand
TTCGTGACCGAGTCGTAGCCCATCGCGCCGCCTTGGCTGCCTGCGGCAGTAGTGGTCACGACGCTCTGGCGGTTGCCGTCGGCGGGATGATCGACGCAGCGGGAGGCGATGACGCACGGCCTGTACCCTGGCCCGCCTGGACCGCGCCGAGCCACTGGCGAACCCGGCCCCCGCAAGAAGGGGTTGGCGGTGCAGCACATCCGTGACGAGATCCGGGTCGAGGCTCCCGTCGAGCATGTCTGGAAGTTCTACTGCGAGACGACGTTCATGAGACTGCCGCCGGCTGCTGAGGCGACGCGAGGCTACTCGGCGGGTGGCTCTGGTGGGTCCGGCATCGGCGGCAACTCGCCCTCGAAGATATAGCCATCCAGGCCGGTGGGATCGCCCTGCAGGACCGCAGAGAGTCCCTCGTAGGCTCCCTCACCGGTCAGCACCATGAACCCGGAGCCGGTGCCGTCCGGCAGGCTGTAGAGGCTGGTGGCCGTCCCGGTCCACGAGCCGTCGGGACCATCGAGCCGCACGGCGCTCAAGCCCACGACCTGCGTCCCGTCGTCCGTCTGGTAGATGTCGTAGTTCTCGACCATGGCCGATTCGGGAGGCAGGCGCGGGTCACTCCACTCGTTCGTGCTGAAGGCCCGGAAGCCGTAGTAGTGCTCGACACCGCGTTCGTCGGTCCAGCTCTCCACCGCCGAGTCATCCGAGGATTGGTCGACGAGCGTGCCCGTCACACGGGTCGCGGTGACCGGTGCTGCTTCGTCCGGTCGACCGACCTCTTCGATCGCGGCCGGCTCGTCCTGTGCCAGCACCGCTCCACTCATCGCGCCGAGCAGCGCGAGGATGACCATCCCCACCAGGGACAGTCGCAACGTACGCATGACAGACCCCCTCGCTTGGGCGGGCCGGGTTCGCCAGTGGCTCGACACGGTCCAGGCGGCCAGGGTCGGAGGGCCGTGCGTCAGAGCCTCCCGCTACGGATGATTCTCGCGTGGCTGTCTAGCTGATCTGTCCGCTACTGAGCGCGCCTCATCGCGGCCATGCAGCTGGCGCAACTGGCGCGCGAGAAACCGGACTGATGGGTCGGCCCGGCGCGCACTTCGGACGGCTGGATCCCAACGTCGACGCCGCCGGACAGCTGCCGCTGTTCCCAGACCCCACATTCGCCGAGTAGGTGTTCCCGCGTGGCCCCAGCCCGAGGCTCATCGCCGCGCTAGCACTCTGGCGATAGACACCGGGCGGACAATGTCAGCAGCGGCGGGCTCTGACGCGCGGCCCACACCCTGGCCGCCTGGACCGCGCCGAGTCACTCGCATACGGACCCGCCGAGCAAGGGGGTAGGCCATGCTGCACTTCCATGACGAGATCCGCATCGAGGCGCCCGTCGAGCACGTCTGGGCGTGCTTCTCGGACACGTCGCGCTGGGAAGAGTGGATGCCCGCGAGGTTCTCGGACTTCAGCGGCCCGCTGGAGGAGGTCGGGACGACGTTCCGCCAGAGCGTGCGGGTCATGGGCTTCGAGCAGCAGTCCACGTGCACGGTCGTGGAGTTCGAGCCGCCGCGGCTGTACCGCGAGCACATGGAACCGGGGCCGATGGAGAACTGCTTCCGCTGCGAGCCTGACGGCGACGCGACCCGCTTCGTCTTCGAGGCCGACTACGAGCTCCCGGCCAGGCTGCCGGGCTTCGTCAAGCGCGCTGTGGCCTCGGGCTGGATCGAGCGGAACCACCGCAAGATGCTGGCCGACCTCAAGGCCCTCGCCGAGGCGAACGTCCCGGCGCAAGCCTGACCGCGCTCGACCGAGGGCCATCCTGCTGAGCATCGAGCCGGCTCGGCTGCCAGCGGCGGTCATGACGATCGCCTCTTGCGTACTGCGGTAGCCACGTGCACGCTCCGAACGGCGGGAGGCGACGACGCGCGGCTCCGTGACCATGGCCGCCTGGACCGCGCCGAGCCACTGGCGAACCCGGCCCGTGCGTACGAAGGGGGAACTCTCATGCGTAGGTGGCAGATGGCCTGCACGGGTGCGGTTGCCGTAGCGCTCCTGCTGGCGCTGGCCGCTCCGGCGGCCGCGCAGGAAGCCGAGTCGGCATCGGAGCCGGTATCGATGGAAGGGCAGTTGGTCGGCGCGCATTGGCCCGATGAGACGGCGCCGGCTTGTGATCTCCCGGACACCTCCTGGCGCTTCAAGATCGTCGTCTCGGGGCAGCTCTCGGGCCTCGGCGAGGTCGAGGCGTACTCGACACAATGCACGATCTTCGATGCCGAGAGTGGCGGCGCGGACTCGACCTACTACGACCGCATGACCATATTCAGGACGGCTGATGGCGACATGCTGGCGGTTGTTCATGACCTCCCTACCACCGAGGTGTTCGTCGGTGACGAAGGCCAATTCACCGGCTTCACCCTGGATGGGACCTGGGAAGCCGCCGGTGGTACCGGGCGGTTCATGCACGCCGCTGGGACCGGCACCATGGCCGGCGCCGCTGACATCCCGGGTGACATCGTGCTCGACTTCACGGGCGAGATCACCCTCGACGCTCCGGAGCCGCCAGCCGAGTAGATCCCGTGCGCGCCAGCGTCGGCGCCACCTCGGCTGCCAGTGGCCCTTCCCCCGAAGGGCGGGCCACTGGTCTTGTCGGAGAGGGTCCGCGGCGATCGTGATCGCGGTCACCCTGCGGAGGACCACCGCATCGCCCTGATGACGGACCAGAACGAGCCGTCACAGCACTCATTGGTGTAGCGGGAGGCGTTGACGCGCGGACCCTGACCATGGCCGCCTGGGACCGTGCTGAGCCACTGGCGAACCCGGCCCGCGAGTGAGAGGAGGGTGCCATGCGGACGTTGCGAGTGTCCCTGGCGGGGACGGTCGTCCTGGCGCTGCTCGGAGGGCTGAGTGGTGCGGTGGTTGCGCAGGAAGGTCAGGAAGCCGCCACCAGCGTGAGCGCCACGGACGAGCCGCTTTTCGAGGTGACCGTTCCGCTCGAACTCATGCCGACCGTGCTCGGAAAGATCAACCTGGAGCGACACGAGCTCAGTCCCGGCTTCGAGGCCTCGATCGGCATCGAGAACGAGGCGATTCGGGGCAAGACGCTGTATGTCGCCGAGGGCGAGCTGCTCGTCACGCCGATGGTGGACGCGTGGGCGTGGCGCGGCAGCGAGGCCGTCGGCGGGACCCCCGAGGTCGCCGCCGAGGGCCTTGCGCTGAGCCTCTCGACCGGCGATGTCATCTACTTGCCGGCGGTCCCCGAGGACCGACTCACAGCTGATGCCACGACCGGCCTGGCCAACACCGGAGAGACGACCGTCGTGCTCCTGGGGCACCATGCCCACGACTCGTCCATTCCCGACCGGTTCCCCGGCTGGCCGAGCGGCATGTCCGGCACCGCGGTCGCGGTCGGCTTCGACAGCGATGACCTGGCGAGCGTGATGGCGGGCGATGCGGTCTTCAGGCTGAGCCGCGCGAGGTTCGAGCCGGGCGAGTCGATCACGCCCGACGGGGATGCCGCGATCGTCCTGGCCCAGGTCGAGTCGGGATCGATGGAGCAGCTGACCGTCGGTCCCGGCGGCGAGATCAGCTCCGAGTGGCCCGCCGGGAGCGGCCGCAGCATGGACCCGAGCCCACCCGAGGGACTGACGTATACGTGGACCGCACTCGGTGAGGAGCCGCTCGAGCTCCTGATGCTCAGCGTCACCCCGGTCGCATCCCAGGAAGCCGCCGAGTAGCTGGCGCGCCGCCCCGGCTGTCGGCGCTGGTCGTCATCAAGTGAAGAGGAGGAGCGTCATGCGCACGTTGCGCCTGTCCCTGACGGGGACGGTCATCCTGACGCTGCTCGGAGGCCTGAGTGGTGCGGTGGTGGCGCAGGGTGATGAAGGCTCCGGGCTCACGGTCACGCCCTTCACCGGCCTCGAGATCAGCGAGATGGGGGACTCTTCCGAGGAGGAGTGGTCCGAGGAGAGTGGCGTCGGGCGTGCCCGCACCTACAAGCTACGCGAACATGTCGAGTGGAATGACCCGCGCCTGCCCGCCGAGAAGCTGAACGCCTTCAACATCGATATGTACGACATCGGCGAGCTCCGCAACGCGGCCATCACCGGCACGACGTTGCTCCCGGCAAACGATGGCTACTGGAGCGGCGAGGCCATCATCTTCTGCGATGCCGAGGCCGACTGCCACGGGATGCACGTCCTCACCGGTCACGGGGCCTACGAGGGCCTCTTCGCCATGTTCCAAGGCATGCCACCTGAGGACCCCGAGGGCAGGGGCCTCTGGGCCTACGAGGGCCTCATCTTCGAGGGGCAGATGCCACCGATGCCCGAGCCCGTCGAGCCGTCTGCCGAGTAGATCCGCAGCGAGCCGCCTCGGCTGCCTGCAAGGCCCATCCCGCGAGGGGCGGGCCTCTCCTCAGGTCGGACAAGTCCAGGGCCCGGTCGTGACCTCGGCCTCTTGCGCTCTGTTGGCGCCACACCTCAGCATCGGGCGCAGCGGGAGGCGATGACGCGGACCAGTCCTGGCCGCCTGGACCGCGCCAAGCCACTGGCGGCGGCCTGTGGGAGGTGGGGACCATGCAGGAAGCCGGTCTGCTCGTCACGCTGGCCGAGATCGCCGGTGTCTTCGTCGGCTTCGGGGCGCTCATCGCCGTGCGCAGTGGCGGCGCGAGCGATGAGCGGGAGGTGGCGTACATCCGCTCGGTGCTATCGATCGGGGTCTGGGTCGTCGTCGTCGCCCTCGCTCCGGCGACCCTCGGTGCCTACGACATCGGCGAGCGGGAAGTCTGGCTCGTGAGCGGCCTCGTGGCGCTCGTCGGCTTCGCAGGTGTGTGGGCCGTCAACTACCGGACACGCGAGATCCAGGACTACTGGGCGGGGCGCGCGACATGGCGTACATCCCTGTCGCGAGCGCAGTTCGTGCTGGAGGCAGCTGGGAATGCGATCCTCGCGGTCACCATCCTGGCCGCGCTCGTCCTAGTCGTGCTGGGCCTGTTCCCGGAACGGGAGCCGGCACTCTACCTCACCGCCGTGGTGCTAGGCCTGCTCGGGGCGGCGCTGGCACTCCTCTGGCTGGTCTACGCGCAAGGGGGCCCAGCGGCATCCGACGAGGTGGCGCAGTCCACCGAGTGACCGCCCCGTACCGCCTCGGCCAGCTGGTAAGGAGCCGCCAACCAGTCCCTCGCCCAGCGTCGGGGCATCATCGTGGTGACGGTCGCCACAGCCCCACGCCGCCGCGTCCTCGCGCACCCACAGGCGGTAGCGATCGCGAGACACCCAAGCTGGCACGACCGACTCGTCACCCTGCGCCCATGACCGACGCCGAGCTCGAGGCCGCCTGGGCCGCCTTGCACGACAACACGCCCGAGGGCTGGTACGTGGGCCGGCCCGGCTTCGAGGAGCGGTACAACCAGTGGTCGATGTACGCCTTCGATCCGTCCGAGAAGCCCGTCGTCGGCAAGCGGTCACGCGAGTGGACGGCCGTCGGTCGCACCG
>JASFQX010000142.1:0-5534 GCA_050115215.1 Chloroflexota bacterium | reverse complement strand
GCCGCGCCTGCCACCACCCGCGAGAGCCAACCACGAGGCGACGAAGAGAACCGTGATCGGTAGGATCCGCCAGTACTTCACCGAGTCCTGGTCCGAACTGAAGAAGGTCACCTGGCCGACCCGGGACCATGTCCGCAACCTCACCATCCTGGTGTTCGTGATCAGCGGCATCTTCGGTGTCTACATCGGCTTCTTCGACCTGCTGTGGACGACCGTCCTGCGCTTCATCACGGAAGCGGCCCAGTGACCAGCTTCCTCGACCACCTCACCGAGACCGCGCAGCCGGACAAGCGCTGGTACGTCATCCACACCTACTCGGGCTACGAGAAGAAGGTCAAGACCAACCTCGA
The DNA here is from genome assembly GCA_050115215.1 of Chloroflexota bacterium. GTDB lineage: Bacteria > Chloroflexota > Limnocylindria > Limnocylindrales > CSP1-4 > JAFMJV01. The sequence continues at coordinate 5,184 of JASFQX010000142.1, read as the reverse complement.
GCACCGCATCGAGACCATGGGCATGGAGGACAAGATCTTCCAGGTCCTGGTGCCCGAGGAGGATGAGATCGAGATCCGCGGCGGCCAGCGCGTGACCGTGCAGAAGAAGGTCTTCCCCGGCTACGTGCTGGTGGAGATGATCCTCGACCCCGAGTCCTGGTTCGTCGTGCGCAACACGCCCGGCGTGACCAGCTTCGTGGGCGGCGGCAACATCCCCGGCTCACGCAACGAGCCGGTGCCGCTGGAGGAACACGAAGTCAAGCAGATCCTGCGGCAGATGGGCGTGGAGACGCCCAAGTATCGCGTGGCCTTCACCAAGGGCCAGTCGGTGCGCGTCACCGACGGTCCCTTCGCCGAGTTCATCGGCACCGTGGACGAGGTCAATCCCGAGCGCAACAAGCTCAAGGTCCTGGTCAGCATCTTCGGGCGCGAGACGCCCGTGGAGCTGGACTTCCTGCAGGTCGAGAAGCTCTAGCCGCCCGACCGGCATCCCGACGACGAGGTAGAACGAGACGAACCCATGGCCAAGAAGATCCGCACCGTCCTGACCCTGCAGCTGCCGGCCGGCAAGGCCACCCCGGCCCCGCCCGTGGGCACGGCGCTGGGTCCGCACGGCATCAACATCGTCGAGTTCACCAAGTCCTACAACGAGAAGACCGCGGCCCAGAGCGGGCAGATCATCCCCGCCAGGATCACCATCTACGAGGACCGCAGCTTCACCTTCATCCTCAAGACCCCGCCCGCGGCCGACCTGCTGCGCAAGGCCGCCGGCGTGGAGAAGGGCTCCGGCGCCGCCGGTCGCGAGGAAAACGTGGGCTCCGTGACCAGGGCCCAGCTGCTGGAGATCGCCGAGATCAAGAAGGCCGATCTCAATGCGGACGACCCGGAGATGGCCGCTCGTGTCATCGCCGGCACCGCCCGCTCGATGGGCATCGAGGTCGTCGACTAGGGCGCCACTCCGGGGCTCCGGCGGCCGGGACGGAGAGCACCCCGCGGCCTCGATGCCGCACACCGGCACGACCACCCCGCGTCCCCAGGGGGAGGCCGCCAGCGGCCGCCAGCGAAAGGAACCAGCCACATGGGCAAGCACGGAAAGCGATACCAGGAAGCGGCCAAGCTCGTCGAGCACGGCAAGGTCTACGAGCCGGACGAGGCCATGGACCTCCTGAAGCGCACCGCCACCACCAAGTTCGACGGCTCGGTCGAGGCCCACATCCGCCTCGGCGTCGATCCCCGTCACGCCGACCAGATGGTCCGCGGCACCGTGGGCCTGCCCCACGGCAGCGGCAAGGAGGTGCGCGTGGCCGTCTTCGCCCAGGGTGACAAGGCCGCCGAAGCCACCGCTGCCGGCGCCGATGTGGTCGGAGCCGACGATCTGGCCGAGAAGATCGAGGGTGGCTGGCTCGAGTTCGACGTGGCCGTGGCCACGCCTGACATGATGGGGCGTGTCGGCAAGCTCGGCCGTATCCTCGGCCGCCGTGGCCTGATGCCCAACCCCAAGGCCGGCACCGTCACCTTCGACCTCGAGCGGGTGATCAAGGAGCTCAAGGGCGGTCGCATCGAGTTCAAGGTCGACAAGGGCGGCATCATCCACGTGCCCTTCGGCCGCTCGACCTTCGAGACCGGGCAGCTCGTGGACAACCTGGCCGCGCTGACCGACGCTGTCAACCGCGCCCGGCCCAAGGAGTCCAAGGGCCAGTACTTCCGCAGCCTGACCGTCGCCTCCACCATGGGCCCCGGCATCCGCGTGGATGTCCCGGCGCTCCTGGCGCGCGCGGCCTAGGCCCCAACGCAGGCGACCGGCCTGCGACCACGACGCTGACGGGACGCGTCCCGTCGAACCGAAGACCAGTTCCGCCAGAGACAGCGATGCGTCCGAGGCAGCCCGCGTGGCTGCCGCGCCGCGAGCCGCAGCCCGGCTCGCCGGACCGGACCGAAATCGTCGACCGGACCGCCACCTGTGGCGGGGACGCCGACGGGCACGCCAAGGCAGGTGTCGAGACCGGGCCCTCCGTCCGGGTGCTGCATGACGCAGCGACCGACGCCCCTGTGCGGGACCCACAGGGGCGGTCGCGCCAGCGGCGCCCGACACCGCAAAGGAGGTTGTATGCCCACAGAAGCCAAGCAGGCTGCCGTGGCCGAGCTCGTCGAGCTCCTGAAGGAGGCGGACACCGCGATCGTCTCCGACCACCGAGGCCTGTCCGTGGCTGATCTGCTCAAGGTGCGCCGGGAGCTGCGCGCGAAGGACATCCAGTATCGGATCATCAAGAACCGCCTGGCCAAGATCGCGGCCGAGCAGGCCGATCGTGCGGAGCTCATCCCGCTCCTTAGCGGGCCGAGCGCGATCGCCATCGGCGGCGAGGACGAAGCCTCGCTGGCGAAGGGCCTGCTGGATGCCACCAAGCCGTTCAACGTCGAGATCCGCGGCGCGGCTCTCAACGGCGAGACGGTCGACGCCACGGCTGTCGCGGCCCTGGCCAAGCTGCCCGGGCGTGACGCGCTGCTGGCCCAGCTGGCCGGTGGCATGGCCTCGCCGCTCAGCACCATGGCCAGCCTGCTGGCCGCCCCGCTGCGCGATCTGGGCTATGGCCTGGCGCAGCTCAAGGAGCAGCGTGAAGCCGCAGAAGCCGCCTAGCACGCCACCACCGACGACCCCACCCATCACCGACTGCTAGAAGGAACGACACCCCAATGGCCAAGCTTTCCCAGGACCAGATCCTCGAATCGATCGACGGCATGACCGTCCTCGAGCTGTCCGAGTTCATCAAGGCCTTCGAGGAGCGCTACGGCGTCACCGCCGCGGCCCCCGCCGCGGTCGCCGTGGCGGCCGCTCCGGCTGCCGGCGAGGCCGCCGACGAGGCCGCCGCTGAGCAGACCGAGTTCGAGGCCGTGCTGGCCGAGGTCGGCCCCAACAAGATCCCCGTCATCAAGGTCGTGCGCGAGCTGACCGGCCTCGGCCTGAAGGAGGCCAAGGACCTCGTCGACGCCGCGCCCAAGGCCGTCAAGGAGGGCGTGGACAAGGACGAGGCCGAGAAGATCAAGGCCTCCCTCGAGGAGCAGGGCGCCAAGGTCGAGATCAAGTAGCTCGCTTCGTCGCCCGACGATGGGGGAGGCCTGTGGGTCTCCCCCATCGGCCGTCTCTGGCCGCTCACACACCGCCGGTGGTGGCTGTTGACGGGTCGCCACGCACGCGATACCATACGCGGTCGGTGAGCGCGGCCCTTTTCCTTTCAACGACCCATGTGGTCGGATTCCCGTGCCTTGATCGCCTCTCCCCGAGGCCAGGAGTGCCCCATGACCGTGTCTGAAGTCGATCGTCGGCGTGCGTCCACGTCGTCGGAGCGAGAACGCTATTCCCGCATCCCCGAGGTCCTGCCCATCCCTGACCTGATCGAGCTTCAGCGCACATCCTATGACTGGTTCGTGGAGAAGGGCCTGCGGGACCTGCTCGACGAGATCAGTCCCATCCAGGACTTCACGGGCAAGTCCATGGAGCTCCACTTCAACGACTACGAGTTCGGCGACCCCAAGTACGACCAGCTCGAGTGCCGTGCCCGGGACCTGACCTTCAGCCGGCCGCTGTACGTCGACGTCGAGCTCGTCATCCACGAGACCGGCGAGCACATCCAGCAGCGCGTCTACATGGGCGACTTCCCCAGCATGACCGAGCGCGGCACGTTCATCATCAACGGCGCCGAGCGCGTGGTCGTGAGCCAGCTTGTGCGCAGCCCGGGTGTCTACTACACCGCCACCGAGGACCCCAACACCGGCCGCCAGCTGTACAACGCCAAGGTCATCCCCAACCGCGGCGCCTGGCTCGAGTTCGAGACGGCGGCCAAGAACCAGCTCTACGTGAAGGTCGATCGCAAGCGCAAGCTGGAGGCGACCAAGCTGCTGCGTGCGGTGGGCTACGAGTCCAACGAGGAGATCGTCGACCTCTTCAAGACGGTCGACACCGGCGAGGTCAGCTATATCAGCGAGACCCTCGAACGCGATGCCACCAGCACCCGCAGCGAGGCCCTCATCGAGGTCTACAAGAAGCTGCGCCCGGGCGATCCGCCCACCGGCGACAACGCCGAGAAGCTGGTCGAGAGCCTCTTCTTCAACTTCCGCCGCTACGACCTCGGCCGCGTGGGTCGCTACAAGTTCAACAAGAAGCTGGGTCCGGTGGCCGACCGCATGGGCCTCCAGCTGCCGGAGCTCGAGCGCACCATCACCCGCGAGGACATCGCCGCCATCGTGGGCCGGCTCATCGAGCTGGACAACGGTCTTGGCTCGCCCGACGACATCGACCACCTCGGCAACCGGCGCATCCGGGCCAACGGCGAGCTCATCCAGAACGCCTTCCGGGTGGGCCTGCTGCGCATGGAGCGCGTGGTCAAGGAGCGCATGACCATCCAGGAGCCGGACAAGGCCACGCCCAACGTGCTGGTCAACATCCGGCCCGTGGTGGCGGCCATGAAGGAGTTCTTCGGCGGCAGCCAGCTCTCGCAGTTCATGGACCAGACCAATCCGCTGGCGGAGCTGACCAGCAAGCGCCGCCTCTCGGCCCTCGGCCCCGGCGGCCTCTCGCGCGAGCGCGCCGGGTTCGACGTGCGCGACGTGCACCACAGCCACTACGGCCGCATCTGTCCCATCGAGACGCCGGAGGGCCCCAACATCGGCCTCATCGGCTCGCTCGCCACCTACGGCCGCATCAATGAGTACGGCTTCATCGAGACGCCCTACCGCAGGGTCAAGCGCCTCGCCGACTACAAGGACAAGGGCCTCATCGACGAGATCGCCGGCGAGGACGTGGTCGATTCCGCAGGCGTGGTCATCCTCGAGCGGGGCCAGCCCATGACCGAGGCGGCCGTGGCCGAGCTCAAGAACCAGAGGCGCAAGGCCTTCAAGATCAAGCCGCGCGTGACCAACGAGATCGAGTACCTCGCCGCCTACGACGAGGAGGAGCGCTACGTGGCGCAGGCCAACGCCGCCCTCGACGAGCGTGGCTACTTCGTCGACGAGCGCGTGCCCTGCCGCCACCTGGAGGGCTTCCCCGAGGCCCGGCCCGAGCAGGTCGACTACATGGACGTGAGCCCCAAGCAGGTCGTCTCGGTGGCCACCGCGCTCATCCCGTTCCTGGAGCACGACGATGCCAACCGCGCGCTGATGGGTTCGAACATGCAGCGCCAGGCCGTGCCG
>JASFQX010000141.1:0-5541 GCA_050115215.1 Chloroflexota bacterium | reverse complement strand
GCCGTCGACGGGGGCGTGGGATCGTCCTCTCTCTCGGGATCGTGCTCGCGATCGCGCTCGCCCTGCTGGCCGTGGGAGTGGCGGTGGCACCCACGGCTACGGAGCAGGGTCAGCAGGCCCTGGCCACCACGAGCGTGCTGCGGGAGACCCTGCCACGCACCCTGCCGCTCGGGCGCATCGCGGGCCACCTCCTCGTCGATGCTGGCTTCAGCGTGGCAGACACAGCCGTGCCCATGTTCCTCGACACCGGTGCGCCGACGGTCGTGTCGGACCAGCTGGCCGAGCGCTACGCGGGCGATCGCCTCGGCACGGTCATGGCGACGGGCATCGGCGGCTCCGTCAGCGAGCGCGACGTGATCGGATTGCCACCGCTGGATATCGGCGGCGCGCGCTTCGACCACGTGGCTGCGCTGCAGGGCTTCGTGTCGGCCGACAACCCGCTCTCCTGCGTCAGCCCGCACGGGCTCGTGGGCAACAACGTCATGGGCACCGCGGTGTGGCAGCTCGATCCGCGGGCCGGCGAGCTGACCGTGGCCGCGACCGTCGACGGGCTCGACCATGTCGACGAGGCCATCCGGCTGCCGTTCGAGCGGGCCAGCAAGGCATCCCCTTCGCCCGTTGTAGAGCTGCCCGCCGGGGACGGCAGCCTGCGCTTCCTCGTCGACACCGGGTCCGCCGGCTGGCTCAGCGTCCATCCGGCCGACCTCGAGCGCGTCGGCCTGGCTGTCACGGACGATGCGCCGGCCGTGGCGACGCTGGCTGCCGGCATGGACGGGACGTTCGAGGCGCGCCAGTGGTGGACGACGCTTGACCTGCAGCTCGGCGACAGGGTGCTCCGCGACGTGCCGCTCGCGGCCGTGGATTCCCTCGCCGAGGGGCAGGGCAACATGGGCAATGACTTCCTCGGGCACTACGTGGTCACCATCGACTGGATCGACGATGCGCTCTACCTCGATCCGCTGGTCGATGAGCCGGGGCGACCGACCCTGCCGGCATCGGCCGGCTGGAGCTGGGACGGCACCGGTTACGTCGTGTCCTCCCTCGTCGAAGGCGAGCCAGGCGTGGCCGGGCTGGCCCTCGGGGATCGTGTGACCGCCCTCGACGGCGAGGACCTGTCCGGGGAGACCCGCGACGCGTTCTGCGCTCGCTACCTCGATGAGCGACCAGCGCGCTTCACGATGACGGTCGCCGGCGACGAACCGGCGACCGTCGAGGTCGTTCCAGTCGAGGACATGCTTGCGCCCTGAGCGCCCTGCGCGCGGCCGCAGCCGACCTCCGACGACCGCCCCAGACCGGCCGGGACCGGCCCTGACCGCACCAAGTGGTGCTGTCGGTCACCGATTCCACCCCTCTCCGGCAACTGCCCCCTTGTCTTGGGTCCCGTTGCTGCCTCTAATGGCCGCGTCGTGAGGCTGCCCTTGACCTCCGCGCCGTGACCAAGGAGGTCGTCGTCAGCGGGCAGCCGCAGAGAGGGAAGGAAGGTCGTCCCCGTGCAGGGCTTCCTCCGCCAGTCGCAACCGGACCGAGGCACGCCTCGTGCCGGTGATTCGGGTCAGGCGCTCGTCGAATTCGCCCTGGTCATCCCCATGCTCGTGGTGCTGTCCATGGCGGTGCTCGAAGTGGCCCTGGCCCTGAACGCTTCGCTGGCGGTCACGCGGGCCTCGCAGCACGGCGCGCACATCGCGGCTTCGGCCGGCAACCTCGACGGTGCCGACTGTCTCATCCTCTCGGCCATCGAAGACGACCTGGGCGTACCCAACGACGCGGCCAACATCTCCGAGGTCATCATCGAACGCACCGCCCTCGTGGGCGACCTCTCCTACGCGCAGCAGCGCTGGAGCCGGGTCGGCTCGACCGACTGCCCGATGCCCAACGGCTCTACCCTCAGGGTCCCCTACACGCTGCTGGTCAACGGCTACCCCGAGGCGCAGCGCTGCACCGTGCTGAAGGGCTGCCCGTCGCTCACGCCGCCGCGCTCGACGGTCGACAACATCGGCGTGACCGTGAAGTACACCCACGATTGGGTCACCCCGCTCAACGGGGCCCTGGACCTCGTCACGCCTGACCGTGCCGCCGGGGGCAGCGGCTGGTCCTTCGAGCAGCGCAACATCTTCCGCATCGAGCCGACGCTGTGATGAGGCGCGGACGGGACGGGCGATGCGAGCGCGGCCAGGGCCTGGTCGAGTTCACGCTGGTCGTGCCCATCATCCTGCTGATCGTGATGAGCGTGGCCGAGCTGGGCCTCGCCTTCGGCAACGTCAACACCATCGGCTACGGCTCACGCGAGGGGGCCCGGGTCGGCTCGGCCCTGGCCCGTGGCGACGTCTCGGACTGCACCGGCGGCGACGACCCCTCGATGGTGGACGCGGTCCTCGTCAGCGCGGTCCAGCGCATCCTCAAGTCTCCTGGATCGGGCGTCGACATCAGCCAGGTCGCGGAGATCCGCATCTTCAAGGCCACGCCCACTGGTGGCGAGACACCAGGCCTGGTCAATGTCTGGCGCTACGTGGGTGAGGGCAACGGCCCGGAGGTCGACCCCGGACCTGGCGCCGCGCGCATCGCCTTCGCTCCGGTCGGCGCCAGCGTCTGGCCGGCCTGCTCGCGAGACAACTCGGCCGCCACGCCCGACTCCATCGGCGTGACCGTCAGGTACCGCTACGAGTTCAACAGCCCCCTCCCGGCGGTCGTCAACGCCATCGCCGATGGTGGCCTCGGCCTGACGCTGTCCGAAACCACGGTCATGTCCCTCAATCCCAGCGTCTGAGTCGCCTGCCATGAAGCCTGCCCACCTCGACAGCTCCACCCTCGATCGCCAGGCGCTCACCCGCCTGCTGCGCGGCGTCCGCGAACGCACCCGCGAGCGGGGCCAGGTCCTGCCCCTCTTCGTGCTCATGTCGGTGGTGCTGCTGGGCGGCGCCGCCCTCCTGACGGACGTCGCCTGGTGGTGGGTCAACGAGCAGCGCATGCAGCGCGCGGCCGATGCGGGTGCGCTTGCCGGAGCCATCCACCTGCCCGGCAACGAGGCGCTCGCCTTCCAGCGTGCGCTCACCGAGACTGCCAAGAACGGCTATGCCAACGGCGTCGACGGCGTGACCGTCACCCCCAGGCGCGATCCGGGCGACCCGCGCAAGCTCGTCGTCGATATCGATGGTCCGGTAGGCACGAACTTCGCCCGGGCGCTGTGCTGGGACGGCGGCCCCTGCTTGCGCTCCGTCGACGTGGGCGTCAGCGGGGCGGCCACGTTCGTGCTGCCGGTGCCCATGGGCAGCCCGGAGAACTACTACGGTGTCTTCGGCAAGCTGCGCACGCCGGACGGTGGGATGACGGTCACCGGCCCGCTCAACGTGACGCAGGCAGGGTCCCCGGCCAGCGGCGCCGGGGGGCGCTGGACGGCCACGAGCGGGAGCGTTGCGGCAGCGGTCCGGTCCACCGACGGCGTCTACGCCCAGTCGAACGTCGACCGGCGGACGCAGGCCTTCACCGGCTTCGGCCTCCACGGACCCGGCGGACTCCCCGTCAGCGGAGCCGAGGAGATCGTGGGTATCGAGGTGCTGCTCGACGCCCTCGTCAGTGGGACCTGCCGCGATAGCTACGTCGCAGTGCACCTGTCGAAGGATGGTGGCGTGAGCTGGAGCTCGCCGGCACGAGCCGAGGACAACGACACGCCGGATCTGGGCACCACGCCAGGGGACTACGTGGTCGGGAGCAGCATGGACCTCGACGCCTTCCGGACCTCGGACGGCTGGGACCGGGACGACTTCGGCGACGGCCGGTTCGTGGTGCGCTTGCGTGCCGAGAAGGGCTGCTCCGACCGCTCTCGTTACCTGCAGGTGGACCAGGTCCGGGTGCGGGTCCACTACCGCTCGTCGACCTTCGTGGCCGACGCCAACGTCGACGATCCCTACGGGGATCCGCTCGAGCCGCGCGGCTTCTGGGGTACCTTCATCAACCAGGGCGCAGAGAAGATCAACGGCGACGCCTATCTGCCCAAGTGGGATCCTCGGCGTTCCGCCAACGACCAGTACGACCCCGAGACGTACTACAACTACGCCATCGAGATGCCGGCCGGTGCCGGGAACGGTGAGCTGTGGATCTTCGATCCGGTGTTCTGCGCCACCAACGGGAACGGCGCCTACGGCACGGGCGACCGCTGGTTCGGGAGCGCGCGCGAGGCGACGAGCGCCTTCTATACCCTGTACGACACGAACGAGACGCCCTACCTGTTCGCCGACGACCGGGTCGTGGCCCGGTCCGGCTCGCTCTTCCGCGGAATCCGCGCCTCCGATCCGACGCTCGGTGGCCCGACCGGCCCGGGCATCGCCGACTGCAGCGCGGGTGCCACCGACGACGAGAGCGACGGCCGCTACTGGCACAACCGCTGGTGGCAGCTCACCAGCAGCGCCAAGCTCGAGGGCGGCAAGACCTACCGGCTGCACACGCGCTCGACCGATCCCGGCGATCCCTCGGCCATGGACGACGCCAACGGCCACAACTCGTTCAGCCTGTGGGCCCGGGCGAGTGGCTCGGGGTCGCCACGCATCTACGGCCTCGGCGCCATGCAGGCCTACACACCGCTCGACCGCGGCCAGCCGGCGACCTTCTACCTGGCTCAGATCGATGCCGAGCACGCCGGCAAGACGATGGTCATCAACCTCTGGGACCCGGGCGACACCCGTGACCTCTCGGCCTCCTTGCGCATCCTCAGGCCGACCAGCACGGCCTACGTCGAGACGCCCTTCAGTCACAGCGCCGAACCGGTCGCCGCTGGGGCGCGGCCCTGCGGCAGCCGGACCGGACGCAACGTGATGTCGGTCACTACCAACAGCGGGGGGAGCTCGAACTACAACGGCTGCTGGCTGACCCTGGAGATCCCGCTTCCGGCCGACTATGACGCTCCCCGCCCTTCGACCGAGGACCCCTCGGTGGAGGGCGGCTGGTGGAAGATCCGCTACATCATGGGCAACGAATCGGACCAGCCCGCCTTCGACTTGACGACTTGGCAGGTGGAGCTGCGCGGCAATCCCGTCCACCTCGTTCTCGACTAGGAGGCGGGCGATCAGCCTGCGTCGATCCATCGACCGCCTTGCCTCGGTCAAGCCGGGGAAGAGTCAGGCCCTGGGCACGACTCGAACGGGACCTTGAGGCCGACCTCTAGCCCTCGGGGCTCAATTCCGATAAGATAGGTCAGGATTAACCTCGGGCGACCGAGGAGCGTCCTCGGAACGTGTGTCGGCCGCGCGCGATCTCCACCGTCGGAGCCGCGACGCCAAGCGAACGCACGGAGCCGCAACGCCAAGCCAACCAGGACGCGGCCCGCTCCGGCGGACCGCCAGACCCGACTCCGCTGCCTCCAGGAGGCCCCCCATGGTCAGCCAGCCAGAGATCAAGGACCGTCGCGCCGAGTACGGCTTCCACGACGACATCGTCTATCTCCACGAGACCAAGCGCGGTCTGACGCGCGACACGATCAAGGAGATCAGCGCCATCAAGGGGGAGCCCGAGTGGATGCTCGAGCACCGCCTGCGCGCCTACGACCACTGG
>JASFQX010000140.1:0-5545 GCA_050115215.1 Chloroflexota bacterium | reverse complement strand
CGTGGCACGGCCGAACAGATAGCCCTGGCCATAGTCGCAGCCGAGCGCGCGCAGTCGGTCCAGCTGTCGGGGGGTCTCGATGCCTTCCGCGATGATCTTCAGCTGCAGCGTCCGACCCAGCATGACGATGGCATGGGCGAACGCCCAGTCGCCGTTGCCGGCGGCATCGTCCATCACGAACTCGCGCGCCAGCTTCAGCACGTCGACCGGGAACTGGCGCAGCCAGCGGAGGGACGAGTAGCCGGTCCCGAAGTCGTCGACGGCGATGCGCACGCCGTGGCCACGCAGCTCCTGCAGCTTGCCGATGGTGGCGTCGATGTCGCTGAACATGGCGGTCTCGGTCATCTCCAGCACGAGGTGATCGGGCGTCAGGCCTGCGTCCGCCAGGATGGCCAGGACATCGCCCGCGAAGTCCGGATCCTGGACCTGGTGCGGCGACAGGTTGACGCTGAGCAGCAACGTATCGAGGCCCGGCTGGCGTTGCCAGCGGGCGGCCTGCTCGCAGGCCTGGACCAGCACCGAGCGGCCCAGCGCCCGGATCGTGCCACTGTCCTCCGCCAGGCGGATGAAGAGCTCGGGCTGCATCGCGCCCCTCATCGGATGGTCCCAGCGGGCGAGGGCCTCCAGCCCCACGACCTTCCCGGCCGCCAGCGAGACGAGCGGCTGATACGCGACCGTGACCTCGCCGGCGTCGATGGCCGTGCTCAGCTCGGTGGTGAGCGTGTGCCGCTCGAGCACCACCTCGTTCAGCTCGGGGCTCCATACCGCGAGCTGACGCTTGCCCTTGGCCTTGGCCGTGTACATCGCAACGTCGGCGTTCCTGAGCAGGTCCTGTGCACTCTGGCCGGCATGTCCCACCGCCAGCCCGATGCTGGCGCCGACGGTGAACTCACGCTCGTCGACCTGGAAGGGCAGCTGCAGCGACGCAGCCACACGGTCGGCGATGAGCGAGGCCCGCTCGACGTCTGGCCCGCCAGCGAGCAGGACCGCGAACTCGTCGCCGCCCAGCCTGGCCGCGAGGTCGTCGTCGCGAATGGCGGTCACGAGCCGTTCGGCGACACCCTGCAGCAACCGGTCCCCGGCACTGTGTCCGACGGTGTCGTTCACGACCTTGAAGTCGTCGAGATCGAGGAACAGCACCACGGGCGGCTTCGGGGCGACGCCCACCGCTCCGCCATCCTGGCCCTCCGTGTCCGGCCCCGGCTGTGACGCGAAGCTGCCGATTCGCTCGTCGAGCGCCTGGGTGAACAACGCGCGATTGGCCAGGCCCGTGAGGGGATCGTGGTATGCCTGATAGCGGAGCTCTTCCTTGAGCCGCGAGAGCTCGGTCAACGATTGCTCGAGCTGACCGTTTTCCAGGGCCACCGCGGCCTGGTTGGCGACGGTTTCCAGCATGCGCAGCTGGTCGGGCGTGAACTCATCGTTCTCGCCGATCCGATCGGCCACCAGCATCGCACCCATGAGTCCGGACTCACCCCGAAGGGGGCACACCATGGCGAAGCGGAAGAGCCTGTCCTGGCCGTCCTTCGGGTTGGACTGGTCGTCGATGAACGGCTCCGGTTGCGCCTCGAGTCGCCGCAGGATGGCTGCCCGCTCAGGTGCGCGCACCATCGCCTCGGTCGCATCGCCCGGGCCGGTCGAGGTCCGCAGCGGCACACCGTCCTCGCCGCCCCGCAGGATCATCTCGGCACGGTTCGTGCCGAACATCACCCGCGCATGCTCGAGCAGCGCGACGATCGCCGAGTCGAGCTCAGCGGAGCGCTGGAAGATCTGGCTCGACTGGTACAGCAACTCCAGGCTTTCGTGCTTCTGGCGCTCCGAGAGATAGGCGCGATAGGCGACGAACAGGGTCACCACGGGGATCGCCACGAGCCACACCGCCAACGGCTCCACCCACAGGATCTCCACCACCAGCAGGGCCAGCGCGGTGTTGGTCACGGCGAAGAGCGCACCCACCTGCAGGGCTTCTGGCAGGCGGCCGAACTGCCGCCCGCCGCCGGAGAGCGTGACCACCGAGGCGATGGACAGGGCGCTGATGGTGCTCACCACGAGCATCGCGCTGAAGGCCGCGAGCCAGTCGATCGGTTGGGGCGAGGTGCTCGCCGGTCCCAGGCTGGCGATGAGATGGAAGGTCGCCAGGCCGGCGACCGCCCCCACCAGGTACTGGCTCAGGTTGAAGCAGAGCTTGGGCAGCGGCTGGCGAGCGACGAGCAGGGCCGCAAGCGCACCGACGAGCAGGCCGACGACGTACCAGACCGGCTCCACGAAGAACAGCCCGATGACGGCCGGCACCTCGGTCAGCGAGAAGGTGTGGGTCCCGCCGCGGAAGCGGACATCGATGACCTTGGCCTCGGCCACGAAGTAGCTCAAGGCGAAGAGAGGCCAGGGAATCAGGAAGGGCGCGGCCGGGGCCTCGAGTCGCGGGGCGACGAGCATGAAGAGGCCCAGGCCGATGGTCGTCAGCAGCCCGGAGAAGGCGAAGACGCGCACTCGCGGGCCCACGGTGTGCTCGAGACGAACCCGTCGGCGCGGCTTCGAGAGTGCGGGTGCAGTCACCGTGCCAGCACGTTGCGAGTGATCGGGCGGTCGGCGCCGACGTCGGAGACCCGAGTCTGGCCTGGCGTCGGCTCCTCAGGGGACCGGCGCATGGCCACGATCAGAACGAGGGCGATGCCGACGCTGATGAGCACGTCGCCGACCGAGAAGGCTGTCGCCAGCGGCAGCCAATCCGGCAGCATGAAGCGATCGACGAGCGGCGCGAGTAGCGGGTCGGCCGTCAGGACGCTATTGCCACCGTACAGCGTCTTCGTCGGCTCCGCGATCCCCAGCGCCTCGGCCGTCACCGGCATGTAGCCGCCGTTGGCGAGGATGGCCGCCAGATTGCTGGCCGTTCCCAGCGCCACCAGTGCCAGAGCCCAGGCGCGCCGCAGATTGCGCAGGATCACCAGCAGCACCACGCCCGTGGAGGCCACGTAGATCGGTGGCACCAGCTCGCCCACGGCCTCCCACACCCCTGGCGTGAACAGCACGGTCTGGACCATCATCGCCGCCACCGCGACCCACACCCATTCCAGCCGCAGCTCCGCCAGCCGGCCCGGGCGCCCGCCGAGGAGCAAGCCGACGATGACGCCGATGACGACTGAATAGAGCATGAACATCGGATCAGCTGGCCCGTTCCAGCGCTCGGGTTTGGAAGCGGGCCCGCCTCCCGCCGACCTGCGTGGCCATCGGGCTCGTGGGCACCTCCGGGATTCGTGATGGCGGCGGCCGCCATCGGACCGCGGCAGTGCCTGCCATGAAGCCATGCGTGCGCAGGGGACGTGTATGGCACGAAGGTCCCGCCAGGCTACCGGACCACTCCGTGCCGGCGGCGGGCTGCTCCGCGTGCCGAGCGCGATGGTGCCTCCGCGCACAGCCAGGAAGTCAGACCCTCCTGGTACGACAGGCCCGTGGCCCTAGCGGGTCCCCCCCCGTACCGTTCGGCACGAGGTGACCAGCACCTCGGTTCCTTGAGCGCCAACAGGTGACCCGATCCGAGCCGGGTCGCTCCCAGCCCAACGGGGAGATGGCCGGACGCTCACCTGGGGATCCAAGGCAGTCATAGAGGTACGAACGGTGAAGATGAAGTTGATGCGGTCCACGATGCTGCTGACGGCGCTCTCGACCCTCGCCCTGAGCTCCGGCGCCGGCATGCGCTGGGCCATGTCGGTGTGGGTGGGCTTCTAGCAGCGGGCCTCTGGCGAGCGCGGTACGCCGACACGACGCGCGCCGGCTATCGCCGCTTCCTCGCTGCAGGCAAGCGCTGGATGTAACGATCCGGACCCGCGGCCGGCACACGGCCGGCCACCCGCAGACCCGATGAGCGACCGCTTCGGCGGTCGCTCATCGGATTCGTGGTCACGCCGCGGCGGCGTGGAGCGCCTGGTCCAGGTCCTCGAGGATGTCGTCGATGTGCTCGATGCCGACACAGAGGCGGATCAGGTCGGGCGTCACACCGGCCGCCGCCTGCTCCTCTTCGGTCATCTGTCGATGGGTGGTGGAGGCTGGGTGGGCCGCCAGCGAGCGAACATCGCCGATGTTCACGAGGCGCTTGAAGATCTTGAGCGCGTCGTAGAACCTGACCCCCGTCTCGTAGCCGCCCTTGACGCCGAAGCTGAGCAATCCGGAGGGCTTGCCGTCGGTGTACTTCTGGGCCAGCTCGTGATACGGCGAGTCAGGCAGGCCCGAGTAGCTGACCCACTCGACCTGAGGATGCTCGCTGAGGTGCCGGGCCACGGCCATGGCGTTCTCGACGTGTCGTTCCATGCGGATGGGCAGGGTCTGGAGCCCCTGCAGGATCAGCCAGGCATTGAGCGGGCTCAGCGCTGAACCGGTGTTGCGCAGGGGTACCGTCCGCGCACGCGCGATGTAGGCCGCCGGACCGAAGGCCTCGGTGTACTGCACGCCGTGGTAGGCCGGCTCTGGCTCGCACAGCATGGGGTAGCGGTCGGCGTGCTCGGCCCAGGGGAACGAACCGGCGTCGATGATCATGCCGCCGAGCGAGTTGCCGTGGCCGCCGATGTACTTGGTCATGGAGTGGATGACCACGTCGGCACCCCAGCTGATGGGCTTCTCCAGCACCGGCGTGGGCACGGTCGAGTCGACCAGGACCGGCACGCCATGGCTGTGCGCCATCTGGGCGATGGCCTCGACGTCGGCGACGTTGCCCGCGGGGTTGCCGATGGACTCGAGGAAGACGGCCGCGGTCCTGTCGTCGATGTGCTTCTCCAGGGCCGCTGGGCTGTCGTCGCTGGCGAAGCGCACCTCGATACCTTGGCCCGGGAGCATGTGGGCGAAGAGGGTGTAGGTTCCGCCGTACAGCTGAGGGACCGAGACGATGTTGGCGCCCGCCTTGGCGATGGTGAGGATGGCGTAGTTGATGGCCGCGGAGCCTGCGCTCAGGGCGAGGCCCGCGATACCACCCTCCAGGTCCGCGATGCGCTTCTCCAGCACATCGTTGGTGGGGTTCATGATGCGCGTGTAGATGTTGCCGGCCACCTCGAGATTGAAGAGGTCGGCGCCGTGCTGGGCATCATCGAACTCGTAGGCCACGGTCTGATAGATGGGCACCGCCACCGACTTGGTCACCGGGTCGGTCTCGTAGCCGGCGTGGATGGCCAGGGTCTCATCTCTCATCGGGGGGTCCTCCTGCTCTGCCTCTGCTCAGGCGTGGTGGCCGAGACCCAGCGGGTCACGGGGATCGATGCCGGGCATGAACGGCTCGTGGCGGTCGAGGCCGGTGAGCTGGTACACCAGCCCCAGCCAGTTGTTGAAGAGCGCGCGGCCCGTGTCCCCCCAGGTGTTGTCCAGGTAGTCGTCCATCGACGCCTCCGGGAACCCCGGATCGTCCTCGCCATGGGCCTGGGCGGCGAGGGCGTCGCGGAGATAGGTCTGTGCCAGCTGGTCCGCCTCTGGCGTGAGGTAGTGCTCAGGATACGGCGGCGGGGCCTCCAGCTCCCCCGCGAGGAAACGCCCCACCTCGCGCTTGTACTCCTTGAGCAGGCTG